>CAZITS010000005.1:0-23413 GCA_964542185.1 uncultured Pirellulaceae bacterium | reverse complement strand
TCCGCCGCACCAGGATATGTGGGACGTGAAGGTCGATGCACCCCGCGAAATTCGCGGCGAGTTCAAGCCGATCCATACATCGGTGGAAGGTATCGAAATTTGCGAACTGTTCCCCATGATCGCGCAGTCAATGGAGAAGTATGTCCCCATTCGCTCCATCGTCGGCGCCCGTGGAGGTCATGCGGCGGTTCAAGCCATGATTGGACGCGCTCCGAGCAGTCCTCCCGCCGGTGGCTGGCCTTCGATGGGTGCTTGGGTCTCCAGGCTACAAGGCCCCGTCAACCACACCATCCCGCCTCATCTCAGCTTGATGTACAAGACTGACCACGCTCCCTGGGGTGATCCAGGTAATGGTGGTTTCCTCGGAATGAAGCATGCACCCTTCCGGCTGGTAGGTGGTAAAGGTGCGAAACGTTCGGTGCAATCTCGCGAAAACATGGTGTTGAAAAACATCACCCTGGATCGCCTCAGCGATCGTAACGCGGTGCTGACGTCGCTCGACAATTTCCGTCGTGAAACCGACGCCACGGGCGTCATGGAAGGTGTCGACTCGTTTACCCAGCAGGCGTTGGGAATTCTGACTGATTCAAAACTCGCCGAAGCGCTCGACTATACGAAAGAAGATCCCAAGTTGGTCGAACGCTACGGTAAAGGAAATCCGGGTTTTACGTCCGACGGCGCACCCAAGGTCACCGAGAATTTCCTGGTAGCGCGGCGTCTGGTTGAAGCCGGTGCACGCGTGGTGTCGATGAACTTTAGCCGTTGGGATTGGCATGGTGGCAACTTTAACCGCAGCCGCCAGGACATGCCGATGCTCGATCGGGCACTAACGGCTTTGGTGGATGACCTGGATGACCGCGGCATGCTGGATGATGTCGGCATCGTCTGTTGGGGTGAATTTGGACGGACCCCGAAGATCAACAAGAATGCTGGACGCGACCACTGGCCGCGAGTCTCCTGCGCCATCATGGCAGGCGGTGGCATCCGTGCCGGACAGGTGATCGGTGCGACAAACCGACTCGGTGAATACGCGACGGATCGGCCAGTCACCTTCTCAGAAGTCCACTCCACGCTGTACCATAACATCGGCCTGGATTGGGACTTCCTGGGAGTCTCGGCCAATCGCCAATTCGATCTGCGCGGGCGACCTTACTACCCGGTCGATCCCGAAGTCATGCCAATGAAAGAACTGGTATAAACGTTAGACCAGCGAGATACATTCCAAAAGACCTGCGAGTCCGCTCGCAGGTCTTTTTTTGTAGCACGGGGCCCACAGGATTCCACACTTCCAGACAGATCCCCGCAAATCTCCCAGTTCACGGCGTCTGAACGCCCGGCAAGTTACCTTTCCTGCCCCTCGCATCGCTCGATCGAAAACGGTCTACTGGTAGCTGCCAGCCACTGGTGTCGCCTGGTATGGTTTGTTTCCTGGCCCGAAACGCGATTCCAGCACGCGTTCCCTGACGTACGAATTCAAATCTGTGAACGAATCTTCCACAACTCCCCGCTTGCTCGACTACCTGCGACTGTTCCGCATTCCCAATGTGTTTACGGCCATCGCCGATATTGCCATGGGATTTCTGCTCGTTCGCGGAAGCCCTGATCCCGCCGTGGTCTTCCTCTTGCTGGCAGGCGCGTCCGCCCTGATTTACACAGCCGGAATGGTATTAAACGACGTCTTCGACATCGACATCGACCGCCGTGAACGACCTGAACGCCCCCTTCCTGCGGGCAGAATCTCACTGCGATCTGCCCGGTTTATCGGTATAGGAATGTTGTCCGGAGGCGTACTTTTGGCGGGTTTGGCAGGCGTCTTCTGTCCGGTCGAAGAAGTACTCGCCTGGCGCCCCGCAGCTGTGGCGCTGGGACTGGTGAGCGCTGTGTTGCTGTACGACGCCTGGTTGAAGAGAACTCCTCTGGGACCGGTGGGCATGGCTTCTTGCCGGTTCCTGAACGTATTGTTAGGCGCGAGCATCGCAGCACCAGCTGCCGATTGGTGGTTTGCCTACTATGGCCCCGCCCCACTCATTGCCGGCGGAGGCCTCGGAATCTATATCATCGGAGTAACGTGGTTTGCACGCAGTGAAGCCGAAACAAGTCATCGTCTGAGCCTCACGCTGGCAACGCTGGTCATGGTTGCAGGAATTGTCACTCTGGGCTTGCTACACAACACCCTTGAGCGTGTTGAGCCTGAGCGAACATTACTACTGGCCAAACAAGGCGGTTGGGTGCTGCTGATGACGTTGTTGACGCTTGTGATATTGAGACGCTGCCTGCTCGCCATCGCCAACCCATCTCCGCAGAAAGTGCAATTCGCAGTCAAAAATTGCATCCTCTCCATCATCACGCTTGATGCTGCCATCGTATTGGATACCAGCAATGTGTACTGTGCGATGGGTGTGCTGGCGCTGCTTGTACCTACCTTAGTTGCAGGTCGCTGGGTCTATTCGACCTGAGCTTACCCCATCGCATTGCCCCGGCGGTGCGTCAGCATCCAAGCCCATAAACCACGTCGGGCTTGATGGATAGCCTGCTGAAACGATCAAGGCACGACCATTTGCACAACCGGACTATCGCGGTATCCCAGCCGGCAGGCTTTTACCCGCAACCGGGTGTTGGAAGAGACAGCGATCGGCTCTGTATAGAGTTTCCACCCACGCTGCCCGGACTGATCCGCTCCAATCGCATAGGCAATTGAGGCCCCCTTGGTGCGACAAGACACCGTGACCCGACCATCCTGGGCAGTGATTTGCGGCTGGTCTGTCGTTCTCCAACGACCTTCTGGTCGCACTACCTCATCGAGAATCGGCTCTGGGATTAAACCCAAATCTCCGGTATCTCGGGCCCAGATATCGAGCGCCTTGCGCAGACGCTGTAGCGGACCCTGGAATTGAGGGTCCGCTGCTAAATTCCGGATTTCATGTGGATCGGCCTGCGTATCGTAAAGCTCTTCGACAGGTTTAGTAGAGCGGAAAAACAGCTGCTGGATGTCGTTCAATTCACCTGCGGCGTGGAGGCGACGCATTTCGCGCATTGTCGGCATCTGATCCATGTAGTCTATGGACTGGGCGTAAGGGAGTTCAGGCATGAAATTGCGGATGTACTTGAACCGCTTATCCCGTACGGCACGAATAATGTCCCGTGCTTCATCCATGCGATCACGTGCTGCAAAGATAAACTCACGTTCCGGTGCACGCTGAGGCCCTAAAATCACCTGTCCTTGCATATGGCGGGGAACCGTGACTCCCGCCAGCGACAGTACCGTTGGCGCCAGATCAAGAAAACAAACCATGTCATCGCGGCGCGTATTCGGAACAAGATGTCCCGGCCAACGAACAACCAGGGGCACGCGAATTCCGGAATCGTAAATCCAACGTTTTGCTCGTGGCAGGCCACGACCGTGGTCACCCCAAAAAAAGACAACCGTCCGATCGGTCAGGCCATCTTGCTTCAGATCCCGCAGGATCTTCCCGACTCGTCGGTCTGTCGCAGTGATCAGATCAGCATAATGTGCCCAATCACGTCGTGTCACAGCAGTATCAGGATAGTAGGGAGGAACCTTTGCCTGATCAGGGTCATGCCGCTTTTCAGGTGGCAGTGAAGAACGCAACCTCTGGTAGGCCGCTGCTGGTTGTCGAATACGACTCTCGTGCGTACTCGTCAAATTAATGACGCAAAAAAAAGGAGTCTTGTCGTCCGGCCGGTCCCGCCAATGCGCGCCTCGCCGGTTGTCGTCCCAAGCCGTGAGTGGCGCCGCAAACTGATAATCCGTTTTCGAATCGTTCGTGCAATAGTATCCAGCCTCGCGCAGATACTCGGTAAAGCAACGTACGTATTCCGGAGGTACCCCATTAGCTCGCATATGCTGGGTGCCAATAGTGGTGGGATACATCCCGGTGATCACACCCGACCGTGTCGGGGCGCACACACCAGAATGAGAGAAGGCATTAGTAAACAATACACCTTGTCGTGCCAGGCGATCGATGTGCGGCGTAATCGCGTAAGAGTCACCGTAACAGCCCAAATCCGGACTGATATCCTCAAGACTGATCCACAGGATATTGGGGCGTTGCGCAATCTTCTGGCGCGCTGCTGTCGTTTCCTCTCCCACTCCAAACCCGTGCAGGAAGCAACTCAAGATCAGACCTATATGAAACCCCAGCCATCTATGTTTCTTCATCACTGCATTCCATCCAGGAAAGTGATTTCTTGAAAGAACAAGCACGTGCAGAAATCAATCATTGCGATCGCATCAAAGAGAGTTCAGTGAACTGACGGACGCGTTCTTCGATCGCGGGCTCCACAGGTAGCCGTTCCATACTGCTGGCGCCATAAAACCCACTGATACCTTCCGTCTGATCAAGAATGTACTGGGCATCCTCCGGTTCGGCGATGGGACCTCCATGACAGAGAACCAGAACATCAGGATTGATTCGTTTCGCAGCGTCGTGCATTTCCTGCACGCGACGAACTGCTTCTTCGAGCGTCAAAGCAGTCTCCGCCCCAATGGTCCCCTTGGTCGTCAAACCCATGTGTGGAATCAAGATATCAGCTCCGGCAGTAGCTAGAGCTGCCGCCTGGTCACAATCAAAACAATAAGGCGTAGTCAGCATGCCCATCTGGTGTGCTGTACGAATCATGTCCACTTCGGGACCAAAACCCATCCCGGTCTCTTCAAGGTTTTGCCGAAACCGGCCGTCAATCAGCCCCACTGTGGGAAAATTCTGCACCCCGGAAAACCCTGCCTGATCGACCTGCTGCAGAAACAACTTCATCACTCGAAAAGGATCTGTTCCACAAATACCCGCCAGTACCGGTGTGCGAGTGACCACAGGAATTACTTCGCGTGCCATATCCATGACAATCGCATTGGCATCCCCATAGGGCATCATTCCTGATAAAGATCCACGCCCTCCCATGCGGAACCGACCAGAGTTGTAGATCACGAGCAGGTCCACACCACCCGCTTCCGACATCTTCGCACTCAACCCGGTCCCGGCTCCACCGCCAACAATAGGCTTACCAGCCGCGAGTTTGGCACGCATTCGATCGAGAATCGCATCCCGTGAAAACAAACCCATTGCTCAGACTCCTCGCACCGACTAGTCCTATTCTGGTAATGCGCAGCAAGCTCAGTCAGTCTGGTCAAGTTGTTCGGACTGGATCATCGCCAGCAAGTGCTCCGCCGCGGCCACTGCAAACAGTTCGTCATTAATATGATGATCCAACTCGATCACTGGTACACCAGCGGCGTGTTCTTTGATCGTGTCGAACAACGCCTGTCGAGCCATCAAGTCCTCAAATGGCTGTCCCTCGGCATCGATCGCCGAGACACCTTGCAGCGGCAACAAGATGACCACTGGGCCCTTTGCGTCAGAAACTTTCCTGGCAATGTCAGTACCCACACACTGATTCTCGGAAATAGTTGTCCGCATCAGTGTCACGGTGGGATTGTGGTGGTAAAAGGTACGCCCAGAAAACTCCGCAGGAATCGTTTCTGGAGGACCAAAGTTGACCATATCAGTCGCACCCACGGAAATGACCTGTGGAATGCCGTGTCGAGCGGCTGCGGTGAGTCTATTTGGACCGGCCGACAGAATGCCGCCGACCAATTCATCTGCCAGTTCGGTCGTCGTTAAATCGAGAACCCCGAGTAGCAGTCCTTCCTCTATCAATGACTCCATGGCCTGCCCGCCGTTACCGGTCGCGTGGAAAACCAATACTTCGTAACCGGCGTCTTCCAGCACGGCACGTGCCCGCTCAACACAAGGAGTCGTCACGCCAAACATCGTGGCCGCCACCAGTGGTCGGTCTCGTGTCGTAAAGGAGGGTTGCTGCTGCACCATACCAGCCATCGCGGCGGCCGCATTCGTCAGCACTTGTCGACTGATTCGATTGATTCCGGCAAGATCAACCACCGAATTAAGCATCAGAATATCTTTGTCCGCCACGTACGGTCGGACCTGCCCTGACGCAAGAGTACTCACCATTAATTTGGGAATCCCCAGGGGCAGAACTCGCATTGCGGAGGTACCAATCGTCGTACCAGCTGAACCTCCTAATGCCAGAACACCCTGCACGGCATTGCGCTGATGCGCGTTCTTGACGATTTGCGCCGCCCCATGCGCAGCGGCTGTGACCGCAGCTCCCCGATCGTTGGCCACCACCAGTTCATGGCGAGTAGTGCCAGCCGCCGCAAACACCTCCTCGCGGGAAATGTCCGCCGCCACGGTCGGTTTTCCCAGGCACCCCACATCAACCAGACAAACCTGGATCCCGAGTGCCTGCAAACGTTCGCGCAACAACTGCGTTTCCGGTCCCTTGGTGTCCAAGGTTGCCAACAGGAACACAGTCATCGCTTTGCCTATTCAGGACCCAGAAGTGCCGTCAGAAAAACACATCCGCGAACGCGGCAAACCACCACCGCGTTGGCGCCACCGACTCACAACTTATCCCGCATTGCCCGCCAGAACGCCAGTTAGCCAATCAATAGCGGGCCACATCCCGTGCACCCTCTTCCGGAAAGACTGCTTGCACCACTTCTTGTGCCTTGGCAGTCATCATTCTCAAATCGCTGCCAATCGCCAGGAACTGCATACCTTGCTGTGCGCGATCCAGAGCTGACTGCTCGTCCATCGCATGGATCCCGGTAGGGGTCCCCACCTGCTTGCCAACCTCGATCACGCGCTGGATCGCTGCTTCATGTGCATCCGGGGTTGGAAACGTTCCATCCTCTTCGCGCATCTGGAAACGCAAATCATTGGGCCCAATGAAGATCGCATCGCAACCGGGCAAGCTATATATCTCTGGCGCGTTCTCGACTCCCTGTGGACTCTCGGTCTGGAGAACGACCAGAATTTCATCGTTTGCACGTTCGTAGTAATCGCCAGCGGTTGCAGAGAAGTTCATGGAATGCATCCCGCCACCTACACTACGATTCCCAGTCGGCGGGTACTTGGCAGCTGCGATCGCGATGCGTGCCTGCTCTACGGTGTCAACCATCGGCACCACGATACCCCACGCGCCTGCGTCAAGTACGCGCTTAATGTAGTGATGTGTGCCCTCAGGAACACGTGCCAAGGGAACACACCCAGCATCCGCAATCGCTCCAAAAATCGTTGTCGCCTGCTTCCAGTCGATTGCCGAGTGCTCAATATCGAGCGTCATCCAGTCAAATCCCAAACGAGCTAGTACGCGAGTCGCATACAAGTCACCCAAAGATAGCCATGTACCAAACGTAGGTTCGCCTTGTTCCAGCTTTCGCTTGACAGGATTTGTTTTCATCCGATGGATCTCTACTCTTGTATTCTTGGTGTGATATGCTGGGCCTTCTGCAACGGGCCTGACAGGCCTGGCATTCTAGCACCTCAAACGGCACAGACCCACTGGGGGCAGCGTGCCGCGGCAAGACGCACAAAAAACGCAGCCACGCATTGGCGGCTCACCTTTGTCACCAATGAAGTGGTGTGCGCAACACCGGGAAGACAGGCTGCCATGAAACCTCTCGTTCATTACTGGTGTGTGTTCGTAGTCGCTCTGGCCACCGTTTCTGACGGCTTCGGCGAAGACACACCGCCACCCCTGCCCGACTACATCGACCCGCAGGGCATTTCAGGATCACTGGTGATCGCCGGGGGTGGTGAACTAGACAAGACCCTTCTCCAGCGATTTGTCAAACTGGCGGGAGGCAACGAAGCGCATCTCGTGCTGATACCAACCGCCAGCCGTCGGGCAGATGATGATGGATATCTTGCTACACTCTCGCAGAAGTGGCAGAGCCTTACTCCTGCATCTGTCTCGGTGTTACATACCAGATCACGGGAGATCGCAAATCGTGAGTCGTTCAGCGCGATGCTGCAGAACGCCACGGGCGTTTGGATCGGTGGCGGCAGCCAAACGCGAGTCACGGATGTCTATCTCAACACGCCTGTCGAGCGTGAAATCTACGCGTTGCTCGCGCGCGGTGGCGTGATCGGAGGAAGTTCTGCGGGAGCTGCTGTTCAGTCTCGACTGATGATTGCGCGCGGATCACCTGTTGCAGAAATTGCGACGGGTTTTGCGTTGCTGCCCGGAAGCGTAATCGACCAGCATTTCCTGGCACGTAAACGACAACCACGGCTCCTGAGCGTCCTCAATAAACATCCCCAAATGATCGGTTTGGGAGTAGACGAAGGCACGGCATTGGTCGTGACCAACCGCCGCATGGAGGTTGTGGGCCGCTCCACAGTAACGATCTGTTTCGCCAAAACCCAATACCACGAAACAAAAACTCTGGAACTCAAGGCCAAGAAGGTGGTCGACCTGACCGCTCTGCGCAGACAAGCTTACGATCGACTCCACCCGCCGTTTCCAGCGGCCAGCCCAACACCAACACATCTAGCTCACGGATCTCTTGTCATTGTTGGTGGAGGAGTTCTCGACTCTGTGGCGGAACGTTTTCTCGAACTGGCCGGCGGCCAGAACCAAACGATCGTCGTGCTGCCTACTGCCGTTCCCAATCCCCGCGGCAGTCGTGACGCCGATCGGTTTCGTCGCCTAGGCGCGCGTGACGTACGAGTGCTGAAACAGCGTTCGCGTACCGAGGTCGAATCGAAAGAGTACCTGGCAACACTGCGCCAAGCCGGCGGAGTCTGGTTCAGCGGTGGTCGGCAATGGCGTTTTGTCGATGCCTATTATGGAACACGTGCGCTGGAAGAATTTCATGCCGTATTGCGACGCGGTGGCGCGATTGGTGGCAGTTCCGCCGGGGCATCGATTCAGGCAGAATTCCTGGCGCGCGGCAATCCTCTGGGCAACCGAGACATTATCGCTGCGGGATACGAGCGGGGATTCGGATTTCTTCCTGGGACCGCAATCGACCAACATTTCACACAAAGAAAACGGTTTGCGGACATGACCCAGCTGACACAAGCGCATCCCCAATTGCTGGGGATCGGTATCGATGAGCAAACCGCACTCGTCGTCCAGGGCGACGTGGGTGAAGTTCTCGGCAAGCACTCCATTCATTTCTACAACCGCAAGGGTATTGCAGCCTCAGATCAACAGGATTATGTCAGCGTCAAAGCGGGTGACAAATATGATTTACGCCGCCGCAGACGACTCCCGGACACAAACGCGGCAGCACAACCACCGGCATCAAATTAGTGGCAAACAGAGGCAGGGAACCGGCCAGCATAAGGCCTGGAACCAGCCCACCCATCATCGCAACTGGTGTACGCGAAGGTTCACGAAACGACTCCGCGCCACGCGCGTAAAGATCCACCTGTTGTGACGGCTCTGTACTCATACCTGGCTACTCGTCGCCCAGTTTCTCTTCGAGCTTTTTCAGCCGTTCTTCCAGCTCACGATTCCGCTTTCGCAAAGCAGTTGTTTCCTTGCGGAGCGCGTTGAATCCTTTCTGCTTTTCTCGCAAATTGGAAATGGCATCATCATACGCTCGCAATGCGCCAGCGGTTTCCTCTCGGTCACGATAGCGCAACAGGACATCAATCGCTGCCGGGTCTCCGATTTTGACAATGGCATTGATCGCCGCGCGACGGACTGACCGCCGGTCGTTGCCAAGCTGATCGTACAATTGACGAAGCAACTCCGGATCTTCCGGATGCAATCGCGCCAACGCCGCGATCACGGCAACCCTGCGGTCCGGCGTCAGAGATTCCTCCAATGTACTTCGCAACGTCGTCTCCGCACTCTCGGCTTTGATGTTGATCAAACCATCGACTGCAGCCCGCAGAATGAGATTCCGGTAACTGTCCTGCTGAAGAGCCTGGAATAAATCATCTGCTACTTGCTCGCGATCCAACGCAACGAGTGATCGTAACGCGGCCGCTACGGCAAAATACGACCGATCATCCGCAATAGTTTGACGCAATGTCGCAATTGTCTCTTCGTGTTTGAAGTTCTTCAGTGCCGCAATTGCCTGACGTCGCACATTAGATTTCTGATCATCACGAGAAATCGCGAGCAAAGTCTGGCGCACCTGCGCTCCGTTGGCCCCACCCAGCGTCTTGACTGCCTGCTCGCGAACAGCCCAGAACGGATCGTTACCCGCCGCCGCCACCAAGGCTTCGATCACCTCAGGATCGGCTTTGAACGCAGACAGCTTCTCGGCCGCCCTGGCGCGCGGCATCACGTGATCGCTATAGGCGAGCTGATCCAACCACTCTTCGCGACTTTTTACTACCGTGAGTTTTTTGAGAACCCAATCACGCGGATCAAAACAAACGCGAGTTGGTTTCTTGTCCAGCTGAAAATGGAATGTCTCTTCCGCTTTGGATACATTCACTCGGCGAATCTGTGATGCACTGTGTGACGCCAATTCAATCTCGACAGGCATGCGGAAACGAGGGGTAAGGTCATCGGTCTTTTGCGTCTGCTTGACTGTCACAGTGACTGTCTTCGTCGCTTCATCCCAGCTCCAATTCACGGAAAATTCCGGATGCCCCCCATGGTGTACCCACTGATCGAAGAACCAGTTCAAACCCTGGCCCGTGGCATCTTCCACAGCAATACGCAGGTCCGCGGTCTCCACCGTGCGGTGCTGGTTCACCGCGGCATAACGACGAATCGATTCCCAAAACAACTCGTCACCGAGCACAAACCGTAACATGTGGAGCACCCGGCCGCCCTTCGGGTACGAGTGGCGATCAAACATCGCGCCCGGTTCACGATATTGATAGTTGACGATCGACCTGCGGTATCTCCGGTCTTCCGCCTTGTAAGAGTCGCCATCACGGTGCCTTGTCCAGGTCGCTTCGTCCCAACCCTGGTCATGCTCCTGCCATAGCGTTGTGAAGTACGTCGCGAAGCTTTCGTTGAGCCACAACTCCCCCCAGTCTTTGCACGTCAACAAGTCTCCGAACCACTGATGCACCAACTCATGCGCCACCAGTGGGTGACTCGATGTATCGAGATCTGCCCGCCCATCATGCAGGGTGCGAGAAGTCAATGTGGTTGCCGATGTGTGTTCCATGCCGCCCCACATATACTCGTCGACGCAGATCTGGGCATACTTCGGCCAGGGATAACGCAACCCAATGCGTTCCGAAAAATAGGCCATCATCTCCGGTGTCTTCTGGAAAGAACGGGCCGCGTCTGCCAATCTACCGCGCGGCACGTAGGAGCGAATCGGAATCCCGTCCCACTCCTGCTCATAGACTTCAAAATCACCTGCCACGACCGACATCAGATAGGGAACATGAGATTTGGCCTGGGACCAATGCCAGGTATGCGTTCCGTCCTGGTTGTCAATCTGCTGTTTCAGCGAACCGTTGGAAAGTACTTGAAATGAACTGGGAACCGTAGCAATGATCTCGCTAGTAAGCCGATCTACCGGGGAATCGATGCAAGGAAACCAGTAGCGAGCGTATTCCGGTTCACTCTGAGTCCACACCATACGGGGCTGGTCCGGTTCGCTCACATCGGGAACAACAAAGTGTGCTCCATGACGCGGCTCACGAACCTGATAATCGACTTCCAATCGAAACGGCTCACTCCGGGCGTACTCTCGATTGAGCGTCACGACAAGTTCCTGCCCCTGGAATTCGTGTTCCAGTACGACTGCCTCGCCAGCAGCCGTACTGGCAGCCAAACGTACACGACGCACCCGCATCTCAGCAGCATCCAGGGAAACGCGTTTGAGTGGCCGAAATGGCAACAAGTCGAGCACCGCTCGTCCGTTCAGAATTTGCTCCTCAAAATCGAACTGCAATTCCAAACGTATGTGTCGCTGGTCGACATCACGACTTCGTACCGAACGGTTGGGTTGCGTAAAGGTCCCGCGACGGTCTCCCTGAGCCCAGAGCATTCCAGTTATTGGTAACAGACAAAACCAGATTTTTACTACGCGTATCATCATCCTCGAACTCCCTGCACAAAACCAAACAGCCAACTACCTCGGGAACGAATCAGAATAGTCTTCTCGGAACCAGAAAGCGAGTTGCCACAAAAACCGACGACCTGCAAGCGTCACGATTCGATGTAGGCAAGCTGTTTTCGTGGTATAAACAGAATGAGAAACAGTCGGGACTTCCTCTCTGTACGTAACAGGACTACACCGGAATGCCAACGCGACGACAAGCCCTGCAAATCGGCGGTCTCGCGACACTGGGTCTGTCCCTGCCGGAGTTGATCGTCGCGGACGATCGTCACCCCGCCCCGCGGCGTCAGAAACACGCGAAATCTTGCATCTTGTTTTTTATGGAAGGTGGTCCAGCCCATATTGATTTGTGGGATCCCAAGCCGTCGGCACCCCTGGAAATTCGTGGGAAGTACAAGCCGATTAGTACTTCCGTCCCTGGTCTGCAAATCAGTGAGCGGATCCCTCGCTGGGCAGCGATCATGAAGCACCTCAGCCTGGTGCGTTCGGTGTCACACAACATTGTCGACCACAACGCCAGCAGCTATTACACTGTCACGGGCCAATCTCCCCTCCGCGCTGGCCAGCTGATTCGCAGGCCATCACGTGACAACTTCCCACCTATCGGTTCAGTACTCGCGCATTTGAAACCGACGCGTCAGCCCTTGCCCGACTTTATCCACATCCCTCAACGGATGTTTAACTGCGGCAGCTTCATTCCCGGGCAATTAGGTGGTTTCCTGGGATTTCCTTTTGATCCTTTCATTACGGGCGACCCTAGTTCCGGAAATTTCCAGGTGCCCGGCCTGCAACGCCAACCCAGACTTTCAGCACAACGTCTGGATCAGCGACGGAATCTACTCTCCCGAATCCGACGAGACGGCCCGCTCGATACATTACCGGTGACCACGGAATTTCAGGGACAATATCAACGGGCATACGACTTGATCACCTCTCCACAAGCGCGACGCGCTTTTCAGTTAGAAGACGAACCTGCCCGGGTACGAACCCGTTACGGAGCGTTAGCTGCTGGTCGCGATTCAGGAAAACTGGCACACCTGGGATCCTCACTTCTGTTAGCGCGGCGGCTGATCGAAGCAGGTGTCCGCCTCGTCACGGTGTGGGCCGGACGACAAGTATTCGACACCCATCGCGGCCACTACGCGGAGCTCGACAAGGTTATTGGACCGCCACTTGACCGCGCATTTTCAGCCTTGGTGGAAGATCTCGCTGAACGCGGTTTGCTAGATGAAACGCTAGTCGTGGCGTTAGGTGAATTCGGGCGAACTCCGCGTTTAGGGCAAATCACTTCTTCGGCCGGGGCAACTGCGGACGGCCGCGACCACTGGGCGCGTTGCTACAGCGTACTACTGGGAGGCGGCCCCATTCCAGCCGGTCAATTATTTGGCGCGTCAGATACGCTCGGGGCGTATCCTGCACGCAACCCCGTCACACCCGGTGACATCGCGGCCACCATCTACCAGGCAATGGGAGTCGATCCCCAGAGACGGTTGCGCGATCCACTAAACCGCCCGCATACACTTGCCGCAGGGAACCCGATCACTCCTTTGCTCGGCGGATAAACTCGGCTACCTGCGGTGCGCTGCCTGAACATCGTTTGCTCCCAGCGTCGTCCTCCAATCATCACACTATCGGTTTCAGGCATTCCTTGTCAGGCAACTTATGTTGAAGATCTCCAGGACGACATGACCACGATCCATACCATTTCCTCTGTCGCCGCCCGCTTTCCGCTCCCTGCCGGAGCAGGGTCCGACGCGGTGCACACCAATCCCGAATACGGGTATGCAGTCACCCGATTGCATACTGCAGACCAACGCTGTGGCTATGGTATTAGCTTTACACTGGGCGCAGGAACGCAATTGGTTTGTGATGCTATCGAACTGCTCGCTCAGCCATTGGTAGGCTGTGAAATTGAAGAGCTTATGAGCCGATTTGGCGCATTTCAAAAGGAACTGGCAGAACACCCTCAATTACGCTGGCTGGGACCTCATAAAGGTGTCATTCACCTGGCCCTCAGTTCAATTACCAACGCTTGTTTCGATCTCTGGGCGAAGGCTCGGAATGTACCACTCTGGAAACTGTTGCTGGACCTGGACTCCCAAGCCCTTGTTCAGCTCCTCGATCTGTCCTATCTGGAAGATGAGTTCAGTCCTGAGGAAGTTGTCGGCTGGCTCGACAGCCAGCGCAGCCAGCGCAGCACCCGTGAAGCAGTTCTGCAGCGCGGCTACCCTGGCTATGACACCTCCGTGGGATGGTTCGATTACCCGGACCAGCAGATTCGAGAAAATGCACTACGTGCGGTTGATGCGGGGTTTGGTGCGATCAAGCTCAAGGTAGGATCTTCCGACATGCAACGCGACTTGCGACGAGTCGGCCTCGTCCGCGACGCCGTCGGCCCAGATATCAAGCTTATGCTCGACGCCAATCAAGCCTGGTCGTTGCCCACCGCACTCAGTGTGGGAAGCGAACTCGCAACGCTCGATCCTTTCTGGATTGAAGAACCAACCCAACCGGACGACATCCTGGCCCATCGACAGCTGGCACACGAATGGGCGCCAACTCCCATCGCAGTAGGTGAGTCGATTCCTAATCGCGTGATCTGGAAAAACTACCTCCACAACGGCGCGGTTGGTATTGTCCAAGCTGATTGCACCCGACTAGCAGGCATTAGTGAATACCTGACAGTCTCAATCATGGCCGCCCACTACCCTGTCCAAGTCATTCCGCACGTCGGTGACATGGGACAAATTCACCAGCATCTCGTACTGTTCAACCACATCGCGTTGGGCCATGATGTAGTCCTGTTGGAACATATTCCTCATCTGCGTGAGCAGTTTGTGGATCCTGTTCGCGTGGAACAGGGGCACTATGCGGTTCCCCAGGAGCCGGGCACGGGCGCCGCCTTGAAGATCGCCATGGCAGACTCAGTCTGACAGATCCAACCGAGGTGACTTCGTGTCGTTTTCGATGAGCGATCGCATTGTCGAAATCGGAATGCTGGTAGGCTATTTAGGCCTGCTCATGTGGATTGGGATCCGCACAGCGCGGCGCGTCCAGACAGCAAACGACTTCACGGTCGCCGGGCGCAGCGTTCCTTGGGTCGTCGTCATGGCCACGACTGCGGCCACAATGATCGGTGGTGGCGCGTCGGTCGGTTATGTCGCCCAAGTCCACCAAATTGGAATCGCGGCGGCAGTGGTAACCATTGCCTGGCATGTACAACTGGTATTTACTGGACTGTTCGTAGCTCCCCGGCTACGCGGCCTGAACCTGGTCACCGTGGGAGACTATTTTCACTTGAAATTCGGGCCGCTGGCCCGCGAAATGGCCGTCTTCAATTGCATCATCTTTCTGGTCGGAGCGTTGGCTGCCCAAATGGCAGCAATCGGTCACGTAACGCATTCGATCCTGGGGCTGGATTATGCCACCGCGCTCTGGATCGGTGCCGCAGTCACCATCATCTACTCTACGATTGGTGGAATGCGCGCGGTCATTGCCACCGATGTGCTGCAGTTCGCCATCCTGGTGTTCGGAATCGGCCTGGCATCTGCCTTCGCGTTCTACACCACGGGAGGGTTTTCTGGTCTGGAAACAGCGGCCCAAGCGGGCCAGTTTGAACTAACCTCACACCGCTCCCTGCTCCGCACCGGCAGCTTGTTCATCGCTTTCCTGTTGGGAGAAACCTTCGTTCCCCCCTATGCCGTGCGGTGCTTTATCGCGCGCGATGCCCAGCAGGCTCGCTGGGGTGTGGCGGGCGCCGGACTGTTCTTATTGTTGTTTTTGCCAACCGCGACGCTAGTCCTGGGCACCGCGGCCCAGGTGGACCCTCGAGTCCAGCAAGAACTGGAACGTGAAACCGACGAGCTGCTCACGCAAGCCCAAACGGATGGAGTGTCTTTGTCACGAGACGAGGCCCGGCAACAGGCCAACCAAAGTGCCTTGCCAACATTGGTGCGCACAACCCTGCACCCTGTGTTTGCCGGATTGTTGATCGCTGCCATCATCGCCGCCGTGATGTCCTCAGCCGACAGCTGCCTCTCATGCCTGGCAACCGTCATGATGGAAGATTACTACCGGCGTCACATGGCGCCGCAGGCGACCGATGCAGCTTGTCTACGGGTTGCCCGTATGACAACGCTGATCTGCGGATTTGCAGCAGCGATCGGCGCCTGGTACTTCAGCAATATCGCCAGCATTCTGGAGTTCGTTTACGACTTCTGGGCTCCCACCATGGTCCTGCCTTTCGCTGTTGGACTGTTCTGGTACCACCCGCGCCGTGTACCTGCCGTCATCGTCGCGATGGCGACTGGATTTCTCACCGCGCTCGGTTGGCGGATGGGAAGTCAGGCCTTCGCGCAGGTTATACGTCTCGAATGGACCGCGGATCTGTCACCCGCGGTAGTCGGATTTGTCGCCTGCTTGATCGGCTATTTTGTTGCGGTTCTCGTCACTGGCAAGAACTCCACCAGCACGCGCTGGTTCCAACCCGACAACACATCTGCATCCATTTGATCGAAAGTACTTGAGATGTTGTTGAACGTGCTGACAGCATTGCATTACCTGTCACTGGCTACGGCTTGCGCCGCACTCCTCCTGCTGTCCCACCACTATTGGAAAACACGTACGTCCAGAGAACATTCACCCGGTGCCCCAGACTAAACACCGGCAGCGTGCCACCTGCTCGAGATCGAAAACCACAGATCCCCGACCCCGGCTCATTTTTCTTACAACTGCAGTCAGAATCCGATAGGATAGATAGCTGGTGCTGGCAAACCAGAACCCCGATTCCAGTAGTGGAGCGCGATTGATGGCAAACCGCAACTCGCCACTCTCAGAGGTCTCCCGGCGATCCCTGATCACCGCGGCGGGCGCACCACTCCTGGGACTTGGTGCGAATCCCTGGGCGTTACTGCAGCGCGCAGTGGCCGCTCCACAACAAACGGAAACAAAACAAGCGCGCAGCTGCGTACTGTTCTTTCTGTTTGGTGGACCCAGCCAGATTGATTTGTGGGACATGAAACCCACCGCACCCGTTGAAATTCGAGGGGATTTTCGCCCCGTCTCGACGTCGGTCGCCGGTATCCATGTTTGTGAACATCTGCCGCAAGTGGCCCAGCAGATGGACAAAATCTGCCTGCTGCGGAGCATGACGCACAACATGAACGTCCACGGTCCAGCCTGTAGCGAAGTGATTAGTGGTCGCGAGTATTTTGGCGCACCCACCACCGACCAGGCTACCGAACAGGACTGGCCATCGACAAGCGCAATGGTCATGCGGTACGGACAATCGCATGGCGGATTACCCGCCTCCATCGTGCTTCCCTGGTATTTACAATTCCCCGGACAGGCCCGCCGGATTGCCGGACAGACGGGTGCCCGGATGGGCGAACGTTACAATGCCATGCTCGTCCAGGGTGACGACAAGACCTCGCAATTTCAGATCGACGGCTTGCGTTTGAGAGAAACGCTTCCCCGCACACGGATTCAGCGCCGCAGCCAATTACTGGATGAGCTACTCAACCAGGCGGGGCCAGGAGGCTGGTCCGGGAAATCCATCGGTGGCTGGCGCCGACATCGTAATCGAGCGCAAACACTGGTCGAACGGCGTGCCGGTCGCCTGTTGGACATCGAACGGGAACCGACGCCAATACGTGAGCGTTATGGAAAGACCATCGTCGGTCAAAGCCTGTTGATGGCTCGACGCCTGGTTGAAGCCGACGTACCGTTGGTCACCGTAAACTGGATGGACGAAACCAAGATTGATGGAGTCAACACCTGCTGGGATACGCACCAGGAGAACTTCCCCAAACTCAAGAATCTCTTGTGTCCCATGTTTGATCAGTCTTTTTCTGCATTTGTTGAGGATCTGCATCAACGAGGACTACTTGAGACAACCCTGGTGGTGGCAATCGGTGAATTCGGTCGGACTCCACACATGGGACAATTCAGTCAAAGTAGTAACACGCAAAAAACGGGCCGAGATCATTGGCCCAGCGCGTTTACCGCGATCCTCGCCGGCGGTGGTGTACGCGGTGGGCAGGTGTACGGCGCCACCAACCCCCACGCCGCCTTTGTGGCTGACAAACCGGTCTCTCCTGCTGACCTGGTAGCAACCATCCTCGACCATCTGGGAATCGATCCAACCCAGCATTATGTCGACGAACTGCAAGGCTTGAATCACGCGTTGAGTCCCGGGCGAGCCCTCCGCGATCTTGGCTGACGCGCCACCTCAAAACCCAGCCTGCTGCCGAACAAACTTACCCGGAATCGATCTTAGTGCTGCGCGACGTAAACACGGCTTGAACGATAGACCAACGAGTGCCGCTGCTGGGAATCCAAAGACGGTCCGTCTGCCTCGGGAAAAATATCTCCCGGTGACTTTGCGGCGGTGTCAACAAACATCTTCCAGCGAAAGGAGCGCGCTATCGTCGGTAACACAAAATCCTGGGTATCGCTGGTCGAATTGAGCAAGAACAGCAGATCACAAGCGTTGACTGTCGATTGGTCGTCCACAGCAGGTCGCGTCAACAAGCAAATCAATGCCGACGGCCCGGTCCAGTCAACGGGTCCTCCATCAGCAGCGTACCAGCTCACGTCCGGCAACCCGCCCGGTTGCGAAACACGCCCCGTCAAGAACTCCTGACGACGTACCGTCGGTTGTCGCCGTCGAAAGTGGATCAAATTCTGGCAAAACCTCCATAAATCGGCATGCCGATCCACCAAATCCCAATCGAACCAGGAAATTGCATTGTCCTGGCAATACGCGTTGTTATTGCCCTTTTGTGTGCGCCGACATTCGTCTCCTGAAAGTAACATGGGAACACCTTGGCTGAGCAATAACGTCGTCATCATGTTTCGTATTTGGCGTGCCCGTAATGACTCGATTGCCTTTTTTCGCGTCGGGCCTTCGGCACCATAGCCGTCGCTGAGATTGTGATTTTCTCCATCGCAATTGTCTTCTCCATTTTCCGCATTCTGTTTTTCGCGGTAGGAGACCAGATCATTGAACGTAAATCCATCGTGTGATGTGATGAAGTTGATACTGCAATGCGGCGCGCGACCGGCCCGTTCATAAAGATCACTCGACCCCGCCAGACGCGTCGCAAACGCACCCAGCGTATCAACGTCGCCTCGCCAAAAACTTCGCACTTCGTCGCGGTAACGTCCATTCCACTCTGCCCACCGTTCATCGACACCAAAAGACCCGACCTGGTAAGCACCGGCAGCATCCCAGGCCTCCGCGATTATTTTGGTATCCGCCAACAACGGGTCTTCTGCAATCGCGTTGACAACCGGTGCATTCGGTACCAACTCGCCACTCTGATTGCGACTGAGAATCGATGCCAGATCAAAACGAAATCCGTCCACATGATAATTATGTACCCAGTGACGGAGACAATTAAAGATCATCTCGCGGACGATAGGATGATTTCCATTGACCGTGTTTCCACATCCGGAGTAGTTGCGGTAACGACTTCGATCCGTGTCAAGCATGTAATAAACACGGTTCTCAAGACCCTTGAAACTCAACACGGGTCCGCGTTCATTGCCTTCGCAAGTGTGGTTAAATACGACGTCGAGAATGACCTCGATTCCCGCCTGATGTAACGACTTGACGAGTTGTTTGAATTCACGAACCTGGGCACCCGGTTCGTCGCTAGCCGCGTAACCACGGTGTGGTGAGAAAAATGCCAGCGGATCATAACCCCAGTAGTTGGTACGTTCCGTTTCATGACCCGAGATATGCCCAATAGGAAACTCGTGGATCGGCATCAGTTCCACCGCCGTCACACCAAGTGACTGGAGGTAAGGGATTTTCTCGATCAACCCGAGGTAAGTCCCCGGGTGCTTCACACCGCTGGAAGGGCTCTTGGTAAAACCGCGGACATGCATCTCATAAATTACGGTTTCGGAAAGTTCCCGGCGCAGGTGACGATCTCCCTCCCAATCAAAGTAGTCTTCCACGACGACACATTTCGGTGGACGAATCACACCATCGGATCCAGGCTGAAACCGGCCAGCCAGCGCCTTGGCATAGGGATCAATCAAACGTGCCTGCCCATCAAACCGCTGTCCATTCTCAGGGTCGTAAGGACCATCCGCCTGAAAATGATAAAGCTGGCCCGCTTGAATGCCTGGTACGAACACGCTCCAAATGTCACCCCAACGATCTGTTTGCGGATCCAGATGCAGCACATCGACCGGTTCAGTGTCGTCGACGGTCCTGTAAAGTAACAACCGCAACGCTGTTGCCGACCGACTAAATACGACAAACTGCACCCCGTGATCGTGAATCACAGCTCCGTAAGGAAGCGCGTGTGTAAACTGCAGCTCAGGATGCGTATAACGCATGAGCATGAGCGGACCTCAGGCAATACATGGAGTCGATAACAGAGTCTGAAACGCGACGCACCAATACTCCATCGACCAGTGCACCCGACCGAATGTGGGTTCTCGCCCAGGAATTAGAGATTCTTTGTTCCTACCGCTGTCGTCTGCGGAAATAGTCAAGCTGCGCACCGTAGCATACCTGCTGGTAGCAGTGCCTAATGCGTCATTGAAAGAAATCGGAAAATGCTCCCATCGGGACCTGCATTGCTAGCACTACCAGTTCAGGCACCGGCAATCCGGTCACTCGACAAGGGCTTGCGACGTCCGATCACTACCGCAGATCACGATCGTCAGAGACACAGCCACTTCAGACGCCAGCCTCTGCACCAATCTTCAGGGCCAATCTTCACCGCCCGGATGAAACGGGTGGCAACGGCAGATACGCAAGGCACCCCGCCAGCTGCCACGAATCGCACCGAATTTACGTACGGCCAGAATAAAATAGCTGCTGCAGGATGGATTAAAGCGACACATCGGCGGCAAGAGTGGGCTGATAAACCGCTGATAGCCACGCACCGCCAGTACTAACAGCACACTGGGAACAGAGACAACGATTCTCACAATCGCATTCACTTGTTTTTCCGCTCCCACTTTCGGGCAACCTGCCGCGCCAACTTTGGCAACGATCTGCGGATTGCCAACAAACTTGGCTCGGCTCCCCGCCGAGGTCGCACCACTAAATCGTATCCCACCGGCAATTCCAAACGTCTCGTGCGAAAGGCTTCTCGGATAAGTCGCTTCCAATAGTTGCGCACTGGGGCGTGCCCCACTTTTCGAGAAACCGACAAACCCAGCCTGGGATAAGAACGATGATTGATCGCTCCACGAACGACCAGCATGGAATCAGCAGCAAAAACGTTGTGCCGATGCACGCGCGCAAAATCCTTACCCCTGGTAACCCTCAAGCAACGTGGAAATCGCTCAGCATCCACAGCCACTAACGACAAATCATCCTGAGCCATTAGACCCTGCTCTCGTAAGCCACGTGTCTCGGGGCACATCTCAACCGAGTGAAACCGTAGCAGGAACGATGTTCGACACTATTCACCAGCCCAGCTCGCAGCGGGGATCCATTTGATTCTGACTTGTAAACTGACGTATCAGCTCAGCACTGGATTCATCTATCTCCTCAGGTACCACGATGCGCAACACGGCAAATAAATCACCACGTTGTTCTTCCGGACCGGACACTCCATGTCCTTTAACGCGGAGACGTTTACCACTTGAAGTTCCAGCCGGCACGGTCAAGGCAATCGCTCCCCAAGGAGTTGGTACATCAATCTTGGCGCCCAATACCGCTTCAGCCAACGTCAACGGAACTTCGACTTCGAGATTATCACCGTGCCGGCGAAAACAAGGATGCGCCGTCACTCGAACCGTGATCAACAAGTCACCAGGACGACCTCCCGGTGGTGCAGGCTCACCCTGGCCGCGCAGGCGGATCTTTCTTTGATCTTCAATGCCAGCAGGAATCTTGGCTGACAAATTCTCGATCTGGCCTCCAGCACGTTGGATACTCAGACGCACTTCGCCTCCCAGAATAGCCGTCTTGAAAGGAACTTGCACTTCGTGATGCAAGTCAGCCCCTTGTCGTGGCCTGGCGGGTCGTCTGCGACGAGGTCCTCCCGTCGAGTTCATTTGCTCAAAGAGATCCGCAAAACCATTAAAGCCGCCTGCGCCGGCACCGCCCTGTTGCCCAAAGAACTGGTCAAACTCGAAACCTGAAAACCCACCGGGATGGCCCTGACGACCTGAACCAGGACCAGAACCGGCGGGCCCCATCGACTTGCCAAAGCGGTCGTACATCGCCCGCTTCTCAGGGTCGTTCAAGATTTCGTAGGCCTGCTGGACCTCCTGAAACTTCTCTTTGGCAGTCTGGTCATCCTGGTTCAAATCAGGGTGGTATTTACGTGCCAGTTTACGGTAGGCGCGTTCGATTTCGCCTTGGGGGACATCGCGTTGTACGCCTAGGGTCTGATAGTAGTCGTTCGCCATCTTCCGAGCACCACGGGTATCCAAATGTGAATCGCACTCCACAACTCTCATTGTACGGAGTGTGTGTAGTGGCGTTCAACCGCTCCCGATCCTCCACCGAGACGAAGAACCAAGAAACTGCGTTTTCTGGATAACAGTGTTCCGTGTAGGATCTCGACTCCCGACCGCTAACGGTGCCCGCAACCCCGCGCCCTGCTGAGTGAATATGAATATGACGCCACAGCCCCCCCGGTGCACACACTTTGCTCCAACAGGGTGGAGCGTGTTCTGCTGGGCGCGGCCCTGTGCGCTGCTCCGGGCACGGTTCTGGGCGGTGTTCTGGGCGGTGTTCTGGGCGGTGTATCCAAACGCCCCTCGAGCGTTACAGGCTGCTCGTGAAGGCCGTGTTACCCTGCGCGCGGTCGAGCAACCCGGCGGACAACTCGTCCCAGTTCGCATGCACTTGCGTGACCGCCGTGGGCGCCCAGTCCGGCCACCGCGGGTTCCATTCTGGCACGATCATTTCGTTTTCAATGGCGAATTGACATTAGAGCTCAAGCCGGGGCGATACCAGTTTGAAATGGAACGTGGCCCCGAATACAGAACGCTCAGCGGTGAATTCACGATCAGCCGAAATTCTGGAGACACGCACGACTTGGAGATGCGACGTTTCGTGGACATGAAAAAAGAGGGATGGTGGTCAGGAGATCTTCACGTGCAACGCAAGCTCAAGGATGTCGAGCTGCTAATGCGAGCCGAAGACCTGCACGTAGCACCTGTGATCAGCTGGTGGAATGAAAACAATCTGTGGAAAAATCGTGACGTACCGGACCCGCCGCTGGTACGATTTGATAACCATCGGTATTTCCGGCCACTGGCCGGAAAAGACGCGCGCCAAGCGGGCACTCTCCTGTTCTTTAACCTCTCACAACCACTGGAACTTCCCGGTTCGAAAGCTCGTTTCCCGGAATTCCCCACGCCTCTGACCTACCTGCAGTCAGCCCGAAATTTCCCGCATGCGCACGTCGACATCGAAAAACCGTTCTGGTGGGATGTACCTTTGTGGATTACTACTGGCCTCGTCGACAGCATCGGCTTGTTGAACAACCACATGGAACGCAAGAAGCAGATACCAAACGAAGCCTGGGGTAAACCTCGCGACAAGCTGCT
>CAZITS010000004.1:15350-23575 GCA_964542185.1 uncultured Pirellulaceae bacterium | reverse complement strand
TGCAATGTAAGCGGCGCGACTCTTGGTCAACACCAGACAGCAAAGCACCGCAATTAAAACCGCCGCCGTGACAAACGCGTGCAGCCAGGGTCGGCTACCACGAAAACCACCCACCAAGATAGCCACAGCTATCACGAGCCAGGGCGTCAAGAATCCCGCCAGTGAATTGGTCAACGCAAATGTTGCGAGAGGTTCTTTACTCCGCAGGCGGTCTTCGAACTCTCGAACGACAGCGGAATTCAACGCTTCGTGAATCCCAACCTCATCCAGAACACCTCGCTTATCCGCTTCGTAGCTCCTCCTCAACTCAGGCAATTTGACAAAATACTGGTGCAGTCCATGCGCAGAAAGACAGACACTGACAGCAAGCATCGCAGCGCAAACCGCACGCATCGATTGCGGTGAACAGACCCATTGCCGCAACCCAAAATACAAAACCCCCATACTACTCCACGACCACATCGTGTTGATCGCATAGCGAACGTTACCTTCTCCGCGAACCATTACCGTACTGATTGAGAATATCACAAAAAAAAGCAAAACAGCGGTGTCAATCCATCTCCAACGAATGCGCATTCTGGACTGCAGGAGACCTGCACCCACCCAGCTGCCAAAAAGGACAAACCAACCTGCGATAATCAAGATCCCTTGGCCATCGCGCACAGCCTCGCCAGGCACCAACGGAGTCGCCATCAGTAGCGCGGTACATACGGCAAGCGTAACCAGGCGCATCATCTGGCTTTGCTCAATACCGACACCCGGGACAGCGTCTGTCTCCGTGGTCAGGCGATGCGATTGGCTACGAGATGACAGGTTCACAGCAGTACGGCAATCATTCATCAAAAGAGCTGGAAAACGGACGCTGCCCAGCCGGTTTCTGAATTAGGTTCGGCGAAAGACACTCCGCAAAACGGAGCGGTTAACAGACAGGTTCGTTCTGTCCGCTTGACGCAAACCGAGCAAACGCACAGCACAACAACTCATTTCTACGCAAACAACGTAAAAGCGTTCAGGTCACACAATACAGCGAGCTGCTGCGTGGATCCAGATATAGTTTTTTCTGTCGACATCCACAGCGGCGCCATCTCCACCATAGAAACACCTGTTTCCAGCTGAATGGTGTGCTCTACGGTCGATGTCGTCGTCAAACCCGTGCCGACCACTCAGAATCACCGTACTGCACACAGCCCATCGGCGTGCATACCGGGGGCGTCACAGTGGCCACTAGTCAGCCGCGTGCCCAGCCTTTCAGAGCAAGCGTTGAGCACAGTGCGTCAACCTGCCTGGCTGGGTTTCGTTTCCACGGTGCTCCCAAGACTGCAGAGAAACCACCACCACTCTGGCAGAATACGGGTCACCGCTTGCCTGTGGTGTCACCCAATTGATAATGGCACCGCATGGTAAACTATGGCTGCCTGGCTGGAAGCACTGTGGCAGACAGGCTCTCGGAAGATTCCTATTGATTACCCGGGATGCCTGGGCAAACACCGGAGAGTCAAAGAGCAAGAAGGAGTCGATGTGCGTGTACTTGTGACCGGTGGCGGCGGATTCCTGGGACTCTACCTGACTGAACAACTGGTAGCACGTGGAGACCACGTACGTTGTCTCTGTCGCGGCAGCTATCAAGAGCTGACTTCACTCGGTGTCGAAACGATTCAGGGCGACATTCGCGACGCACAACGCGTTGTCACCGCCAGTGAGGGATGCGATATCGTTTTTCATACCGCGGGCGTGGCTGGAATCTGGGGACCCAAGAAGACCTTTTTTGAGATCAACACCGTCGGAACGCAAAACATCATCGAAGCGTGCTGGAAAAATCAGGTCCCCAGATTGGTTTATACCAGCAGCCCCAGCGTCACATTCGATGGCACAGACCAGAATGGGGTCAACGAATCCGTTCCTTACCCGTCGCAGTGGCTCTGCCACTACCCACACTCCAAAGCGATTGCAGAACAACAAGTCCTGGCTGCCAATGGTCAGCAAGGTTTACTCACCTGCGCTTTGCGACCACACTTGATCTGGGGACCTCGCGATCGCCATCTAATTCCCCGTCTACTGGAACGCGCTCGCCAGGGAAAACTGCGACGTGTCGGGAATGGGCGTAATCTGGTTGACATGATCTATGTCGAAAACGCAGCCGACGCCCACGTACTGGCTGCCGCAGCACTGCAGCCTAATGCGCCAGTCTGTGGTCAAGCCTACTTTATCAGTCAAGGCGAACCCGTGAATTGCTGGGACTGGATCAACGACATCTTGGCGCTCGCGAATTTACCCCCGATCAACAAATCGATTTCCCTCTCAAGTGCCTGGCGAATTGGCTCAGTACTTGAAACCGCATACCGAATTGCGGGCATCCAACGCGAACCAAGGATGACAAGATTTCTGGCCGCCCAATTAGCGACAAACCACTTCTTTGACATCAGTCGCGCACGCCAGGATTTCGGTTATCGCACGCGCATCTCCACAGAAACCGGCATGCAACGACTCAAGCACGCATTGGAATCTGATAGCTGATTTGTGGAACAGTGACACCGCGCGCAACGGGACAACTGCTAGCAGCCCTGATACGGCCTGCTGTGCCGCTTCACGTCTATAGGTTGACCGGCGCGGACGACGAAGTCAATCATCACCTCCGCTCGATATCTTTGTGCTGCATCTTTTGTGCTGCGAAGTGACCAAACGTGTCACACGACACAGCGATACTCGACAAACAGGCCGAGCACGGATGGCCAACGGTGAGTGCGCCAGTGGCACATCCCCAAGCGACGACCGCACAACACTCAATCCCACAACACTCAATCCCACAACACTCAATCCCACAACACTCAATCCCAGAGAGGAACACGCAATGCTGGTATTAACGCGAAAAAACACCGAGTCCATACTGATCGGTGAACGGATTCAAATCCGCATCCTCAAAATTCGAGGAAGCTCGATCCAGATCGGAATTGATGCCCCACCACATATTCCAATTCGTCGCAGCGAGCTTGAACCTGCTCGGTGCCTGCTCGACTTTGCGATCAGTGCACAACAATCAGAAACGCCGTAATGTCTGACGCGGGCAAACCGCAGACACGGCCGTTCCAACCACGCTCCCACTAGCGTGGAAGCGATTGATAATTCGTTGCGTCTTCCCGAATTTGCAATGTCCCACCAACCGGTACGTTTTGAAATATCTGAGTATGACCACTTGGCCAGTGTACAAGCAAACGATCTATCTCGTTCACTGCGCCCACACCAATGACCGCCTCCGTAGGATGCTGCCCCATTAAGCCATTTGCCGGAAACACATCACGAACAATTCGCCGGCTACCAGCTTCAATTTGCAGCCTGGCCCCGACGCCCAGGCGATTGCTCTTGGTACCCTCCAGTAGCACTCGAACTGATTTGCCGTCGCTGGGTATCTGATTCATGAAAAGTCGTAGCGGCCCTCCCCCCACGCTTGCAACCAGCAAATCCAGGTCCCCATCACGATCAAAGTCTGCCGCAATCGCGGAGCGGGAATCCGAGTCAATATCCGCCCCTGACTGATATGACAAATCAATGAATTCGCGCCCTTCGTGATTGAAAAACAGCCGATTGCGTTCATATGCACTCAGATTCACGCCCTCCGACATCAGCTCCCATGGATTGCTCACCCACAGCTCCCCGGCCTCAACATCGAGATCGCCTTGGGGCTCAATCACCGATAGACGATTAAAAGGCTGTGTCACGACAGCCCGCCAAAGGCAAGTTCACCCATCCGGTTTGCCTCGATCAAAACTCTGAAATCCGGTCGTCGCATAAATATCAAGAAATCCATCGCGATCAAAATCGGCCAGCACCGGACCATGCGCCCAGCCAACCTGGTTGACTCTCAAGTCCTGACTGATCTCGCGAAATTCACCATCGGTGTCCGTCGGCGCATATAACAAATTGCCAGCGCAAGCACCCTGAATTTGCGCATAAACACCTGCGGGATAATCCGCTTCAGATACATGGGCGATAATGCGCCGCCCCATTTTTGAAAACATGTTGGCCACATAAATTTCCGCTCGGCCGTCCCCGTCAATGTCACCTGTCGCAGCCCCCATGCTATTGGCAAACGAACCTACGCCGGCAGCATCGGTCTCGTCACGCAGGCCACCTTTACCATCACTCAAAAACAGAAAGTTCTTCCCGAAATCATTGACGACATAGAGATCTGGAAATCGATCTCGATCCGCGTGAAACCACACGGCGGTAAAAGACTGGCGATTCCCCGTATCCAGACTGCCAACCAATCTGGTCACATCCATAAACCGCCCTTTTCCCTGGTTGCGCCAGAGCTGGTTAGGAGCCCCGGTCACTTCGTCATCCAAGTAGCCCGGCTGCTGACCTTTCGTTGCATCAGAATGATTAAGCACATACAGATCCAGTTTGCCATCACAGTCATAATCCGCCACGGCACATCCCATGACTGGATAATCAAAGCTGAGGCCTGAACGCTCAGTAACATCTTGAAAACCACTGCCCTTCAGGTTCTGATACAAACGACTTCCCAATAACAAGTCCGGGTAACCGTCGTTGTCAAAATCAAACCAGGTGGCCAAGGCGACTTGTTCTCGAACCGTACGCTGTTCGGGAAGTGCAAATTCCTGGGTCACATCCACAAACTTGTTGTCCTGACACTGCAAGAGACGCTGTGGTCCGTGAAACGTTGAGAAAGCGATATCGAGATCGCCATCACGATCAAAATCTTCCACCGCAAGCTGCATCGCATACGTCTGATTTTGAGTGCGAGGCGTGGTCCAATTGTCACGCAACTTCAAATCCAGCAAGCCCCATTCTGCTGACTGCTCTTCCAGTAAACTCTGGCTGGCCTGCTGTATAAACAGCGATTCGTCTTTCCAGCGCGCGAGAATGCAACCCGCTGCAATCTCTTTGTCAGACTCAAACTTGCAATGCACACGGTGCGTGGCAAGAAATGACAGTGGCTTGCCATCGACAGCCACTCCGGCAGCCGTCAATTGAAGCAGCAAGTCCCAGTTACCGGACACCGCATTCGCATCTGGCTGGATCTGCAACACGCGCAATCGCGTCCGATCGATCCGCTGAAATCGACCAGCCAAGTCTAACAGCCGGTCAACCAGGGCTTCTGCGTCACCACGTTCCAGATCGCGATCATTCGTCCGTTGCCAGTCTTCGTGATTCCACCAGGAGGAATTCAACACACGGTGCTGTTTCCCTGGCACCAGCAGTGCGTGCAGATCAGCACGCATGAAACGCCGCAGTTCCTCGGATTGTCGATTCTTCCAGGCCGTAGTAAAAGCCTGGCCAAACTTGGTCTCAAGCTCGAATGTAATGTGTTCATATTGCCAGAGCAGCTTTTGCTTGGCAGTCGCCAGCCCGGAGAACGTCTCCTCAGTTTTGCTCACCTGTTCGACTGACTCTGGACTGTCTTGACCACCCCGACAACCAAAGCCGATGCAGACCATGAACCCAAACAGCAGCAGCAAACGAAGACGGAGAGCAGGCTGACAATTCATTCAAAGGCCTAGAGAACAGGTGCGCTGCATCAAGCGTTCGCGCCATTCGATCGTTGCTGACAACATCTACAGTGCCTCACACACTCCGACGACTTTCATAACGTCAGGCCGGCACGGCACGACATCGCTACAGCAGTTCGGAAATCGGCTGCCCGCTAGTTAATACTTGTTTAACATCACTCGGGGCTCCAGTACGTACTCGGAGTTCGCCAATGTCAAACAATACATGCATGATCGTTGCCAACACATCACTACTGGAAATCGGCGTCGAAGCGGGTTCCCCTGCAATCCGGTCGGAACGCCCCACGACTTGCCCCATCTGCAGGCCACCACCAGCGAATGCCAGCGTACAGAGATTCCCCCAGTGGTCGCGACCACCATTCTTGTTGATACGCGGCGTCCGTCCAAACTCACCGGTGATGACCAGCAAAATTTTGTCCGTCAGGCCGCGGCGATCGACATCTTCAATGAATGCTGATACGGCCCGGTCAACTGCAGGTGTCAACGAAGCGACTCCGTCGCGCATCGTAAATTCTTTTCCACCACCATGCATATCCCACCCGCCACAAGTGACCGTAACAAAACCGCAACCAGCCTCACATAGCCGCCGTGCCAACACCATCTGGTGTCCGAGCGCTACCGGCGAGAACATCTCGGCATAACTATTTCGCTTCTTGGCACCGTCACTGGGTTTCATCGCCCCTGTGTCATAGCGTTCCAGCAGACGGGGGTCTTCCTTGGATAAATCAAAGGCATCAGCAACGCCGCGAACCAGCACATTGAACGCCTGGTCCTGAAAACGGTCGGCCGCACGAAACTGCAAATCGGTCTGTTTGCGCAATAAATCAAGCTCGCGCAACAACCCTCGTCGATCACCCAACCTGGCTGCCTCCAGGTGTAATTTCATGTTCTCGACAATTTCCCCACCAGCGCTGGGATCAAAAGGTTTATAAGCCGCAGGCAAACTGCCCGTCTGTGACACGCGTTCGGAGTTGTAGTAGAGTTCTTTGTATTGGTCGCCCATCGCGCGAGCCGTCACGAGCGTGTTCTGTGGCATGCCAGTGGACGCATTGGTCAAGCCACTGATCCTGGCAAACAGTGCTCCCATCATGGCACCAGTCGGATTGCCACCTGCCATCACGTGCTTGGCAGCAGGACCGTGGCTGGAAATACCGTGGCGGTAAGACTTTACAATCGTCATTTTGTGGGCCAGGGCAGCCAAACGGGGAAGCGTCCCCCCAAAAGTGACACCCGGAATCGACGTCGCTACCTCCCCCGTAATGCTGCGTATTTCTCTGGGCGCCGTCATTTTTGGATCGAACGTCTCAAACTGCGTGGGCCCACCCTGGAGATTCAGAACCACGACCGATTTGCCGCGCAGCAGCTGTGGAGACTCCGCGGCACTTCCATTCACCGACATTCCGAACACCGTCAAACCACTTGCCGTGGTGACGCCAGTCTTCAAGAAGTGGCGACGGTTACGGTTTGACCAATCAATCGAGAACATTAACAGGCTCCATTACGGGGCATCTAACGCGACCTCGGGGATATACCGGCTAACAGTATAATGAATCGGAATCGGGTCGACGAGAAACGTCAAATTCACCTTTTTTTGAAGAAAAACGCCAAACTACCACAACGCGCAAACCGATTCTCTTTTGCAAGCTAGTGGCGCAGAACGCCCCCCCCTACAGAGCGGGAGGCTATAAGCGTACTGGACAATCGCCCTGAGCACGTAAGTGGGACATTCAGCGAGAACTTCTGAAAAGCTGCTGGAAGTGGCTTGATTCAGTTGGTCAAGGTCCTCATAATACGGCCTGTTGACTGTGGCTGGCGAGATTTGATCTGACGTATGCCACACGTTTGGCTCCGAAAATAGTTTTCGTCGGGATTTAACGGATCTGATTCATCATTCATTGAAGGACGATGGTAATGAAAGCGCGTCTCTTTATGTCAGTAGCTGCGGTAGCAATCCTGGTCACCGCCTCAGTCGCCGCACCCAAGCTCAATCTCAAGGGTGTCAAGTGTGTAATGAATGCAAAAGCTGCCGCTAAAGCAAAATCGTCGGCAGACTTCAAAGGTGGAAAAGTCTATTTCTGCTGCGGTAATTGTGCGAAAGCCTTTGCGACCAAGCAAAAAGATCCCAAAGTAGCGACTGCTGGTAACCACCAACTCGTGGCGACCAAGCAAGTCAAGCAGGCCAAGTGCCCCCTGAGTGGTGGCAAGTTGAATGCCAGCACCAAGATTAAGGTCCAAGGCGCTGAAGTTGCTTTCTGCTGCAACAACTGCAAGGGCAAAGCCAGCAAGGCCAAGGGTGCAGACCAATTGGCACTCGTATTCAGCGACGCTGCGTTCAAGAAGGCCGGCTTCGCCGTTCCGAAGAAGAAAAAGAAGTAGCTCGTGAGGGGTTATTTCCCAAGCTACACACCAACCAGGTGAAAGAGGACGCTTACGAGCGTCCTCTTTTTTTTTGCGCGAAGCCTTCATTTCATCGCCATCCAGTCGGGCAATATAAATCAAAGCTGCTGGCCTGTAACAACCAGCACTGCAAGCCGGTAGACACACCCATCGGCCCGTCGAAAGTCCAACCGCTGGGCGTTCAACCATGCGGGCGGGCGACAATGAACAAACAATAATTGCTCTGGGGCGATTTCCGTTTTTCTGAAATACTTGATGGACACTGCCTGGTACCTTGTCCCCGCAATCGGCAATAGCCAT
>CAZITS010000004.1:0-15250 GCA_964542185.1 uncultured Pirellulaceae bacterium | reverse complement strand
GTCCCCGCAATCGGCAATAGCCATCACATGCGGTTGTTTTTCTCCGTTGGTGAACCAAGTGGCGACCTGCACGGCGCCAACCTGATCCGCTCCCTGCGAGCGATTGACCCCAGCTGCGCTGTGTGTGGCTATGGTGGTCCCCGCATGGCGACAGCCGGGTGCGAGATGCTGGCGGACCTTACGCAACTGGCAGTCATGGGATTCTCTCAAGCCGTCACAAATCTGCCAGGTTTCTATCGGCTGTTTCGCAAGGCAGAACGGTACCTGGCTGAAGCACGTCCTGATGCCGTGATCCTGATCGATTATCCAGGATTCAATTGGTGGATTGCTCGCGCCGCCAAGAAGCACGGGATTCCTGTCTTCTACTATGGTGTACCCCAAATGTGGGCCTGGGCTGGTTGGCGGGTACGTAAGTTGCGACGTCTGGTAGATCACGTGTTGTGCAAGCTACCCTTTGAAGTCGACTGGTTTCAACAGCGTGGCTGCGCAGCGACCTATGTCGGCCACCCCTTTTTTGACGAATTACAGCAGCGACAACTAGACAGTCGCTTTCTCGCGGGGCAACAACAGCAAGGGGGGCAGTTGGTAACTCTCCTGCCTGGCTCGCGCCAACAAGAAGTCGCCCGCAATCTGCCCGTATTCCTGGACACCGCCGAACGGATCTTCAAAAAAGTACCCACAGCCCGGTTTGCAATTGCCAGTTACAACGAGGAGCATGCCTGTACCGCCAGGCGGTATATCGCAGAAAGCCGATTGCCAATTGACGTCTACAGCGACCGGACACCTGAACTTATCCAGGCGGCAACTTGCTGCCTGGCTTGCTCGGGGTCTGTCTCGCTGGAATTGCTGTTTCACCTCAAGCCAACCGTCATCCACTACCGCGTTCCGCGTTTCGTCAAATTGGTGGCACGACACCTGCTGTTGCAAGTCAAGTACTTTACGCTGGTCAATCTACTGGCTGCCAAAGACGCCTTTCAACCGAGCCACCGAGGCTACCATCCCGCAGATCCGAACGCAGCAGACGTGCCCTTCCCAGAGTATTTGACAGATCGAGGCATGTCACCACAACTGGCTCCGCATCTGATTGAATGGCTTACTAGCCCCGCAAGTTTACAAGCACAACACGATCGCCTGGCCAGACTGAAACTGGAAGTTGCCCACGGTGGTGCATCGGATCGCGCTGCCACCTACATCCTCAATCAGTTGGCATCATCGCAAGGCGACAGCCGAACGCGAGCGGCCTAAAGGTCTACAGCTAGTCTGCCACCATAAACGCGGTGAGAATTTGTCTTCGACCTGGCCTGTTCTTCAGGCTACGACCTCAAAGGCCTGTACAACAATGCCCCTGTCATGACGTATGCCTGGCGCGTCGCCCTCTTGATTTGCTCGATGCTTCAGCAAGACAATATGCTGACAGCTCAAGTGCTGCGTTGCCGGTACTCGACCAGTCACTAACAGCGTCGGCCGCTGCCAGTTTCTGAGTCAGTCAGCTGCACTCCTTGTCCCTTCGACAGCGAAAGCGAATCGGTGTTTCTAGCAGAACCCCCCGCAACTCAATTTGACCTCCATTTCCGGATCATCGGATTTCACGTTCGCGTCACACCCTTTTTCTGGTTAGCGGCGGGTGTGCTAGGACATAGCCTGGCTGCGGGTTTCAGTTACCAAATGCAAGATCAGAGTCCTACAACCGGAGTCCTTTTACTACTCTGGATCCTGTGTGTGTTCCTGTCCATCCTGATCCATGAGTTGGGCCATGCGGTCGCAATGCGCTACTATGGAATGAATGCCCGCATCGTGCTTTGGCATTTCGGCGGAATCGCAATCCCAGAATCGGTTTCGTCTTTTGTCGGATTTGGATCGCGCACCAAACCTCACGCACAGATTGTGATCTCAGCTGCCGGTCCCGTCGCCCAACTTCTGCTGGCGGTTGCCATCGTCATTGGCGCACGATTGGGTGGATTCCGTGTCGACACAATGATCAACTGGGTGAACAGCACCTTCGCGCTGACATCAGAACATCTGACAACACCTTCACCCCCGGTACAGGTGTTACTGACATTCTTGCTGTGGCCCAGCATCTCCTGGGCCTTACTGAACCTGCTCCCCATTTATCCGCTCGATGGCGGACAAATCACGCGGGAACTCTGCACGCTGTTTTCAATGAGTAATGGCACGCGCATTTCACTCGCAGTTTCGTTCGCCACAGCAGCCGGTGTCGCGGCCTACGGATTCCATCGGGGTGACATGTTCCTTGCCATCATGTTTGGAATGCTGGCTTACTCAAGCTATCAAATGTTCCAGAGGTACAGTGGGCAGAGCGGTTTTGGAGGCGGCTTCGGTCGCTAGGACTATGCGAGGCACGACAATCCAGGAAAACAATCTGATCTCTCCATCTCGGCGCGTGATCCTGCTGGGTGCCAGCAACTTGACGCGAGGCATTTCTACCGCCGTGGAAACCGCAAAGACGATATGGGGTACTCCCCTGGACGTCATGTCCGCATTAGGCCACGGAAGGTCCTACGGAAAAACTCAAAGAGTATTTGGCCGCACGTTACCTGCCATCATCGAATGCGGACTCTGGCAGGATCTGAACCAACGCCCCCGCGCGGACACCGCATCTTTAATTACAGATGTGGGCAACGATCTGTTATTCGGAGTTTCCCCTCAGCGTGTGGTTGACTGGATCGACCAATGCCTGGAACGGCTGGCTGCTGTTTCCCAGTCCCTGGTAATCACCGAACTTCCCTTAATCAACTTAGCCAAATTAACGGCTGCCCGATTTCGTCTTTTTCGCACGATCCTCTTTCCCGCTTGCCGGATGACACTTTTGGAAACGGTCAAGGCCGCCGAGGACCTGAATGACGGCTTGTTAGAACTAGCCAGTCGATATCGTGCTCAGCTGGTTCGCCCTGACGGGGCGTGGTACGGCTTCGACCCGATTCACATCAAGATGCGACACTGGTCAACCGCTTGGGCACAGATCATGCAACCCTGGTCACAACAGGCACTGCCAACACCAGCTAAAGGGTCCTTCTTCAGGTGGATCTGGCTACGTTGTCTGACACCGGATTACCGCCAGCTTTTTGGTTTTGACCAACGCAAGACTCAACCCGCTGCAGTATTTGCAGATAGCAGCCGCATCTCGTTGTATTGATACTGGAATGGCAGCAAGGTCGCAGCTATATCAAGACACATCACCTCTGCAGCCTGGAACAATCCAGACGACTCTGACTTTCGTTGTCTTTCAAAACACCAATGAGTTATAGCGCTACAAACTTGGACAGACGTTTCGCAAATTGAATTCGTGTATTTCATTTATTGGTCCAAGATTGATTTATGCGCTAAATCACCTCAAGCCGATCCATGTTCAGTCAAATGCCCCGCGCACAATTTTTTCGATCGTCCTTGTTTTTCATGCAAAAAGATGTTGCATTAATTCAGGCGATCCGTACAAATACAGAGCTGTAGGAGTATTGGTAACCACTGTTGTTCAAGACCTGGTTGGTTCGGAACAAGAAGCTGATTGATTTTCAATCGGAACAGTGGCTATTAAGTTGTCCGCTAAACTGACGAATTGGTGGCTGGCGAAGTTCGGTTGCCAGATTTGTGGTTTAGCAGAACCTTGTTTTACGGAGGATGTACTGTGGCTAAGAAGAAGGCCAAGAAGAAGGCTGCCCCTAAGAAGAAGAAGGCTGCCAAGAAGAAAGCGGCGCCCAAGAAGAAGAAGGCCGCTAAGAAGAAGGCCGCTCCCAAGAAGAAGAAGGCCGCCAAGAAGAAGGCCGCCAAGAAGAAGGTAGCCAAAAAGAAAGCGGCGCCCAAGAAGAAGAAAGCCGCTAAGAAAAAGACAGCCAAACGGAAGAAGAAGTAGGCTGTAGCGCTAGCGCTTCAACCTGCAACAGTAATTTTGCAGGTTAATGAAACGACGAGAAAGAGCCGCGGAGCATTTCCGCGGCTCTATCCTTTTCTTGGTCCTAAGCTGTTTTCTCAGAACGACTTAAGGCCCACAGGAATAGCCTCCTGAGAGCGTCCAATCGTTTTGATGGCAGTGCCCCCCAAAGCCGTTCTATCCCAAAATAGGAAGAGACGGCTGGAGCGGTTCATCCGCTGCTTTGGTAACGAGATTTGTTACCAGCGAATGGATCAATTTCTCTAAATGAGGTGCAACAATCGCGTCCTCAAAGAGGCTGCCAATCGTGCCGCCATCGCCTTGGCTACGTATCTGGATGTTAATCGGTACGGCACCCAGGAACGGAATTTCATACTCTTGGGCGCGTAATTGAGCCCCACCGGTGCCAAAAATATCGTATTGCTTGTTGCAATCCGGGCAAACAAATCCACTCATATTCTCAATCATTCCCAATACGGGAATCTTTACCGTGTTGAACATGGCAATCGACTTGACCGCGTCCAATAGCGCTACATCCTGCGGCGTACAAACTACGACCGCTCCTGTAAGCGGAAGCAGTTGAGACAACGATAGTGCGATATCGCCGGTCCCTGGTGGCATATCAATTATTAAATAATCCAGGTCACCCCAGTTTGTCTGGCCTAGAAATTGGGCCACATATTTGTGCAGCATGGGCCCCCGCCACACAATTGCCTGATCAGCGGGTACGACAAACCCGATCGACATAACAGGCATCCCATCATCAAGGATCGGTTCAATCATGTTGCCGACTTGCTCTGGCTGGCCCGAGAGCCCCAGTAAATGAGGAATACTCGGGCCGTATACATCTGTATCGAGCAAACCAACACGACAGCCAACACGCTGCAAACCTTTTGCCAGACACGCTGCCATCGTACTCTTTCCAACCCCACCCTTACCTGACCCAACAGCAATCACGCTCTTCGCAGACAAGCCAATCTGTCCAATCTTCTGCGGCGCGCGCTCGCAAGTACCGTCTTCGATCGAAATGTTGCGCAAGTTTGGCAACGATTCTCGGAGCTTTGACTCCAACGCAGATCGAACATCAGTTCGTACCGGAAATGCCCAGCTGGTTAGTGCCAAGGTCATTGTCAGGTTGTTATCTACAACCTGTATGTCTTTCAATTGCTCAAACTTCAGTGCGCTGCGACCCGTTTCCGGATCCTGAAAATCTGCAATTGCCCGTTCGACATCCGCTAACTGAACCAAATTCTCCACCATCGGTGGCCTCCGTCAATAAATCGCATCATGAATCTGAAAAAAAGGAGTCGTAGGCCTGCTCAACCCGCGACCTTGGTCGATACCTGATGGCATACAGATGTCGACGCAACATGCAAATTGCTTCCCCAATTTGGCGTGGTGAAAAAAGCACGTGTGCTGCACCCGCTTCACGCAGGAACCACTCGCTTCGCCGCATCTCTCTGGTCGTGACAGCAACCCAGGGTGTTTGTTTCCATCGTTGTCGCACTTGTACCGTCCACGGAATCAATTCGTCCAGCATCGAACGTCGTACTTCGACGATCAAGAACAACACATCGCAGTTGCTCTCCAGATCGATGCAAGCTGACAAGCTGTCTGTCTCCAGTAATGAAAGGGGCAAATCATCGGCAAACCTGCGCACAGCGGTAGCCCACCATCCGGTTTCCTCACAGATCACCATATGTTCTGTTGCCATGACGCTTCGTATCGTAGAGTTCAACCCAGTTGGCGACAACCGGACGGAAGGGAACGCAACGCAGTCATACACTCAACAGAACACGAGGAAGCAAGTACGATTCCTGGATTACTCGAGTCCCAAATACTGAATACGTCTCAATAACCTGGCCCGTGACATACCTAGCCACCGGGCAGCCTGAGCTTTGTTTCCCTTGGACGCTGCAAGAGTTTCACGAATAAGACGGCTCTCTACCTGTGACAGAAACTGGTCCATTTCTACCGGCTTGAACGCATTCACTGCACCAGCAATCGGCTGAATCGCCTGGTGGAATACTAATGGCAAATCAGCAACTTTGATCTGCGGACCCTCGGCGACAGCGGCAGCCTCTTGTATCAGATCACGTAGCTCGTCGATGTCACCAGGCCAAGGATAAGCCGCCAGACAATCTATTGCCTCTGGACTAAGCCCACTGAGCTGCCTGCCTTCTTGGCGATTGACTTCTTCGAGAAACTGTTGCGCCAACAGCGGTAAATCTCGTACCCGACTCACTAAAGGCGGTAACTCAATGACCAGTGAACTCAGTCGGAAAGCCAGATCGTGGGAAAATTCATCTCCCGCAGCACGTTTCAGTAAACACTGGCGCGTTGTTGTGATAATCCGCAAGTTACATTGGGGAAGACGCAACAACTCCAAGAGCTCTTGCTGGGCATCGGTAGCCAGCAGATCGGCATTCAACAACAGAATCGATGGGACCATCGCCTCCCACTTGGCACGTTCACGTGACATGAACGCTGTAATCGTCGATCGCAAGAGCTCACCATCAAATAATTCCGATGCCAACGGGAGAACGGGAACCTGTTCTTCATTGGAACTGGCGTAGTGAATCGCACGGGCCACTGTTTCACTCCCGCTACCGTGGTTGCCAATCACTACAACATGCGTCTTGGAATCACTGGCCAAACGCACCTGTGCACGAACTCGGTGTAATTCCTCACTCTCACCGACTAAATGCTCTACTCGAAAGTACTGTCCCAGTTCATGCCGCAGCTTACGCAGTGCCTGATGCAACTCCGACGGTGTAGGCTCCCCTGTCGTTACCTGTAAAGATCCCTCCCAGGAACGAGACTCTTCAACAACTACCAACACTCCTGACAATTCACCTCCCGTCCACTGTAAGGGAATAAATTCGGCAACGCGGCGTTCAAGCGTACCGGTCGTAGATCGATGTGATACCTCCGCCGTCATCCTGACACCGGTAAACACCTCCGGCGGAGGACACAGTCCAGACGCAGCGTCCTCGGCGGCCGTAGACCGCGGCGCCGAATGGTAGTCGCACCGCTTTCCAACTAAATCCTCTTCGACAACATCAACCCATCGACAGCAGGCTTCGTTCGCAAAGACGACCCGCCGTTGGTCGTCGAGAACAAAAACTGGGAGCGAGCTGGATGATAGTAATTGCTTGAGCGCATTGGCGGTCGAACGTTTGCGTGCCATGGGGAAACCCTGTTGTGAGATCCCTGGACCATAGAGGTATCATACCGTCGTGGGGCAAGTTCCAATCAGGCAGTCGCCAGTGACCGTACGGTCACAATTCTACTGACGCAGAGCGCCGCCACTTGCCCGGGGAAGAACCAGAACCAGCAACTCTTATCGTACGATCTTTGGAGCCAATTCCCAGACGCAAGCAATCGGTCGCTCCAGATCATACTCTTGAGACGACCAGCTCGGCAGGACACCTTCCCACCGCACTACTCCGGTATCTGCTCATCATCCGAGGCATTCATTCCCAATTCTGGCTCCACCGGTACCTGGCGTGCTCGTACTGCTTGCGGTTCAATAGCATCCAGCAATCGGCCGGGATCGGCACCGATCAAAACCAGCAACACCGAGCAAATCGCAACGACCGTCTGCAAGCTATGGTCAGCGGCCGTCTGCCGATCAGAGTGAGGCGGTTTGAAGTACATCACCAGAATCACACGCAAATAATAGGCTGCGGCGATTGCCGCATTCAAAGCACCTGCAACCGCTAATACCGCAAACCAGCCACGCATCGGGTGCGTTCCATCAAACGCCAGTTCGACAGCGCCACTAAACAAGGTCAACTTGCCCCAGAAACCCGCAAGTGGTGGAATCCCGGCCAGTGACAGCATGCACACGGAAAGCATGGCTGCAATCGGCGCATGGGTTTGGCTTAAACCCGCTAGATCATCCAAGTGTTCCGCTTCTTCTCCGTGGCTCCGTACATAAGCGAATGCCCCAAATGTCCCTAATGTCGCGACGACGTACAGAACCAGATAGAAGAGCATTGCCGAAAGTCCATGGAGACCTCCAGATGAAACCGACGCCAGCCCAAGGGCGAGGCCGATCAATAGATACCCAGCATGCGCGATTGAGGAATACGCCATCAATCGACGAACATGGGTCTGCCACAACGCACAAACATTACCGACCGTCATCGTGACAATCGCCAGGACGATCACCAACTTGGCACCAAGATAGAATTCCGCGGGAACGACATTCACCACAATCCGCGTGAGAGCCAGGATCCCTGCAATCTTGGGAGCGCACGCCAGGAAGGCAGCGTTGACATTAGTCGTACCCTGATAGACGTCTGGGGCATAAAAATGAAAAGGCACTGCCGTAATCTTGAAACCAAGCCCTGCCAAGACCAACACCAGTCCCAAGGGCAGCAAGCTCCCGATCTGAGACTGCATAATCTCCGGCAACTTGTCTCGTATGCCCAACAGGTCACCACTACCCACAAGCAAGGTAGTACCTGACATTCCGTAGACAAAGCTAACGCCGTACAAAAACAACGCCGAGGCCAACAGGCTGAGGAAAAAGTACTTGACCGTCGCCTCTGATGAGGCGCGGTTACGTTTCCCCAGGAACAAGAGCATATAGGTAGGAATCGATACCAATTCGGTCCCCAGAAACAGAAACACCAGGTCATTTGCCCGGGAGACGAGCATCAACCCTGCCACAACCATCAACAAGCCGCCAAAAAACTCCGTGGCTAGTTTTCGATGGGTCTGGCGCCAAGCCATTAACACCATGACCAGGCCCAGGATCACTGAGAGCAACCGTCCTGTGTCACCTGTCGCATCCTGGATCAAGGGACCGGAATAAACCACCGGACGCCCCCAATCACGTACCACCATAACGAGCGCAAAAAGCAATGGAAGCGCCGCACAAACGGGCCACCACGAACGCCGACGATCAGCGGCACCTAGCACAAACAGGGCAGTAGCCGACAGGATCAAGGCCCCCTCGGGAACCAGGATCAGGATGGTTTCTAGATCGACAGGCACGGCAGGATTACTCAGTCAGAAAGTCAATGAAATAGCCACTTACACATTCGGTCAGGGCACCCGCCGTGACAATTCGACAGCGGGTGCTGTTGCTTTGGGCGCAGCGGGCCACAGACGCTGGTAGTCTTTTTGATGGCGAGTGAATGCGTTTGCTGCGACCGCCTCAACATCATTCAGAGTCTGCGCCGTTCTGGACAAGAAAAAACCTGGAGCAACTCCGATCCAGACGACCAGGATCGCCAGCGGTGCTACCGCCAGAATCTCACGGGGAGATAAATCACAGGCAGGTGCATGTGAAGCATTCTGAGCCGGCTCCTTCAACGGACCAAAAAAGACGCGCTGGACGAGGTAGAGCATATACCAGGCTCCCAACACGACCCCACTGACCGCAAGAACCGCAACCGTGATGAGCAGAGGCTGCCAGCCCGCTATCGATTGGGACCAGGCCCGCTGGAACATTCCTAACAAGACCAGTACTTCGCCGGCAAAACCATTCAACCCAGGTAGCCCGATACTGGAGAAGGTAAACAACAGCATAAAGAAGGAAAGGATTGGCAGCCGTTTCGCCAAACCACTCAACGCACTAATTTCCCGGGTGTGATAACGCTCATAAATCATCCCTACCAGCGCAAACAAAGCGCCTGTTGAGATGCCGTGATTAACCATCTGCAACGTTCCCCCTTGCAGACCTGGACGATTGAGCGCGAACAATCCCAACACACAGAAACCCATGTGACTCACACTCGAGTAGGCAATGAGACGCTTGAAATCGTCTTGCGCAAGCGCCACTAAGGCGCCATAGACAATCCCGATCACGGACAGCGACAACAACCAGGGATATACAAATACGGTCCCTGTACTCACCCAGGGAAAGACATTCGCCACGACATTCGGAACGACTTGAATAGCCGGGTGCAGAATCGCATCCGGAAGCATCAAGATCCCAAAACGAACAAAACCATAGGTGCCGATTTTCAGCAAAACCCCAGCCAGCATGACACTGCCCGCGGCAGGTGCCTGAACGTGTGCCAGCGGTAACCAGGTATGCAACGGGAAGAGCGGCACTTTGATCGCAAAGCCGGCAAACAGCGCCAGAAAAACCATTAACTGAAATTTGACTGGCAAATTTCCTTCACTGGCCGCCAGCCGCAAATTGGTTGATAGATCGGGAATCGAAAACGTCCACGTTCCTCCATTCCACTGGTTTGCGTTCCAAACCACAATCGCCAGCAAACCCAACAGTGTCAAAACACTGCCAGCCAAAGTGAACAAAAAGAACTTGACGGCCGCGTATTGACGTTGCTCGCTGCCCCATACGCCCACGAGAAAAAACAGCGGAATCAAAGTGAATTCAAAGAACACATAGAACAGCACGATGTCACGAGCGACAAACACGCCCACACAGCCAAATTCCAACAACAGTAACATGCCATAAAACAACGCCACGCGATCGCGAATCGCTTCCCAACTGACCAGAATGGCCGTCAAGGTCAGTAGGGGCGACAATCCGAACATCCACAGCGAGAGGCCATCCAGCCCAACATGAAAACGGACATCCAACGGAGTTACTGATGAATTAGCAAGCCACGCAACATCGGTGACAGCCAGCTCCGCTTGAGTCGCCGCTTCGTTCGAAAAAACAACCGCAGTAGAGCAGATCAGACTTACCGAGGCGACCAAGAGCGCAATCCAGCGGACGGCCCGGTCACCCAAGGGTGCCACGACCCAAATGACCCCGACGCCAACCAGCGGCACAAACAAGGTACCAAGTAACAGGAGTTTTAAATCCAACATCGCACGACCAATTCGATTCAGAACCTAACGGATCCACCACATCCAAAGAACCAGCAACAAAAGACCCAACACCATGCCCAGCGCATAGAACTGCAGCAGGCCTTTATGCAGGGATCGCACCATCCACCCGGCAAATCGTGGCAACCAGCCAATCAAATTGACCAGTCCATCAATCAACCAGTGGTCAACGATACCACTGATCTTGGCGAGTGTGCGCAAAGGCCAAATCACGACACAACCATACAATTCATCCAGGTAAAACTTCTCACTGGACAATCGATAAGGCGAGCAATAGACCGCCAGCCGAGTCACACGAGACAGCCAGCGAAACTCGAAAAACGCCTGGAGCCACCCAACAAAACGCCTATCACCCAGGTACAGAACCGAAGCAATCCCAACGCCGGCCAGGGCGATCACCGAACTGATAATGGCCACCTCCCAATCCAGTTTCGGTATAAACGACTCCCCGGACAAGGAAGGAGCCTGCTGCAAATAACCAGCAGGCTGGTGGAAAATCTCCAACACACCGCCGATTGCCAGTGCGCAAACGGAAAGGACTGCCAAAGGCACCCACATGGCGGGTGCTTCATGTGGGTGATCGGCTTCCTCGGGGATATACTGCCGGCCCCAGAAGGTTAAATAATAGGCCCGGAACGTATAGAAAGCGGTCAGCAACGCGGTGAACATGGCCGACCAATGCAGCCAGCGATAGATCGACGCACTCCACGCCACGGGTATCGTGAATACCTGTTTTTCCGGCGGCGCGGGCGCGACTGCATTAATATCCGCCGGCGTTACGACAGGTGACTCCAATGGATCAGCCTTCTCTTTGACCGCTTTGACAATCTGGTCTTTACTCCAGAATCCAGAGAACAGTGGAATCCCGGCCAAGGCCAGGCAACCGCACAAGAACGTCAAATGGGTTTTCGGCAAGATGTGCCGCAACCCGCCAAACTTCCGCATGTCAATCACATTACCCATCGCATGCATCACACTTCCTGCTCCCAGGAACAGCAAAGCTTTGAAAAAAGCATGTGTGAAGAGATGAAAAAAGCCGGCCGTAATTCCGGCCATCGTCCCGGTTCCCAGCGCGAGGAACATGTAACCCAATTGACTGATGGTGGAATATGCCAGTACCCGTTTCAGATCAAACTGGGTCAGTGCGATGACAGCGGCCAACAACGCAGTGAAACCGCCCACACACGCCACGATCAGCTGCGCTGTCGGGGAGGCAGTAAACAGGGGTGTACAGCGCACCACCAGGTAGACACCGGCAGTCACCATCGTGGCAGCATGGATCAACGCACTAACTGGCGTCGGTCCTTCCATCGCATCAGGAAGCCAAATGTGGAGTGGAAACTGGGCGCTCTTCCCACACGCGCCCAACAAAAACAACAAACAGATAGCCAGTACGACCAGTTCGCCATCAGGGCCAATGACAAAATCATTGGTCTTGATCCGTGACTGACCCAGAACTCCACGTATCAGTGTGCTACCGGAATCCATTCCCCCCGCTTTCTCCGACACCACTTCCTGGACTGTCTTTGAATCAACCACGATGCCTGCAGGCGTATGCAACACATCGTGATAATTCACGGTTCCGTAGGTAGTCCAGATCAAGAACACGGCAATGATCAAGCCAAAATCGCCGACACGATTGACCAGGAATGCCTTCTTGCCAGCCGCTGCAGCAGATGGCCTGGTGTACCAGAAACCAATCAAGAGATAGCTGCAAACCCCGACACCTTCCCAGAACACAAACAGCAACAAGAAATTACTTACCGAGACCAGCATTGTCATGGAAAAGACAAAGAGTCCTAAATAGGTAAAAAACCTCCAGTATCCTCGGTCATCATGCATGTAGCCGACGGAAAACACTGCCACGAGCGTGGAAATAAAGGTCACCATCGCCAGCATCGTCGCGGTCAACGCATCTGCACGCAGCGTAATATCGACACGAAACGGTCGTGCTATCGGCTCGTCCAGGATCTTGCCAGCCGCCGAGAGGCCGGAAAACTCTGGAACGTAGGCGTCTTCAATTACCGCCCACGACCACAACTGGATGGGAAACTCGAAGCCTGTATCCGAATTCTCCGTATCTCCTCGCTGTACTTGTACGACCAGCACAAGACTACAGAGCAATGACAGGGACAGCGCGATCACCACAGGTAGATGACTTTGGGACCTGAGGACACGTGGCCCCAAGCTTGCCGTCACGATCGCTGCGAACAACGGTAAGGTCGGAATTAATACCACCAACCACTCGTCGACCATTCAAATTCTCCCGCAATTCATCTCTAGTGGTCAGATCTGGCTTCGGTGGCTGGACTCGTCTTCATCCGCTTGCGGTTCGATTCCCGAAGGTGTCAACGAGGGCCATTCTTGCGTTCCCGCAGTGTGCCCCGGTAAACCTCGATCGACAAACGGAGCCTGCCCCTCCTCGCGCAGATCCTGCCAGATCGCGACATCCAGACTGCCGGTTTGCTTGGCTAACATCAAGATCAACGCCAAGGCAATGGCCGCCTCACAAGCGGCCACCGCAATCATGAAAACAACAAAGATCTGGCCGCCCCAATCGCCGTGGTACCGCCCCCATGCCACCAGACTAAGCGACACGCCCTGCAGCATCATTTCTGCGCACAGGAACATGACGATCAAGTTACGACGTACCAGCAAACCCACCAGGCCTAGCCCAAACAGCAACGCCCCGACAACCAGGTAATTCTGCAACAGTGCCCATTCACTCATGGTGTGAGCCCTCCTGCATCTGTTTCCCGTGAACCATAATGGCTACCGCGACCACCAGCGCTACCAGCAATAAAGTACCCGTGACTTCGACGGAAATGAGTCGTTGCCCAAAGAGCGCTGCGCCAAAACCGGCCATGTGTGCTTCTGCCGGAAGTGTGCCTGTGGTTGTCCTTGCTCCCGGATCGATCAGCAGGACTGACCAGGAAACCACACCGCTCAACAAGAGTCCCGCCGTCACAGCCACCAGTGGTACAAACCTGCCCCAACTCTGCTGGTCATAGTTCGCATTACCTTCCGGATTTGCCAGCATGACGACAAACAAGAACATCACAACAACCGCGCCTGCATAAACTGCAATCGTCGCCACTCCGAGAAACTGCGCGCCTTGCAGAAGGAAGAGGCTGGCGACACCAATCAAAGACAACGCAAACCAGAGAGCAGCATACAAGGGCCGGCGCGAGGTAATGGTCGCAGCAGAGGAAAGGACTGTAATTACGGCCAACACCCCAAACACAATTTGCTCAGCTTGTAGTTGCACGTCAGCTTGTGGTTGCATTTCCGCCGGTGGTTGGAAACGCGGCAAACTGATCAACAAATGGGTTAATCCAGCCCCAGCACAGACCACTCCCGCCGCCCGCAACCAGGAACGGGTATTTGGCAGCAACAACAAACCTGCACCGACGGCCACGAAGGCGCCACAAAATGTCGCCCATTCACCAGGACTTGTCGCGGAGTCCACCGATGCCCAAACCAGCAAACCGCTCACACCGTGCCTCCTAGATCCACTGATTTCATCCGTTCGGTTTCAATCGTCTCGTCAAATACGCTCAACAACTTTTCCTTGTCAAAAATCATCTCTTCGCGGCTGCGACCTGTGAGGTTATAGAGACTGGTCAATTCAATCGCATCGACCGGACATGCCTCTTCACACATGCCGCAATAAATGCAGCGCAGTTCATCGATCGTAAAACTCTCTGGATATTTCTCTCGATCAGGCCAAGGGCTCTCGTCAGCCAAAATATCAATACAATGCGCTGGGCAAGCCGTCGCACAAAGAAAACAAGCAACACACTTCACGCGGCCTTGCTGGTCCTTATTTAACCGGTGGACGCCACGGTAAATGAGCGGGTTACCAATCTGTGGTTCTTCATCCGGATAGCTCACCGTGACGTCTTTACCCGCAACACTCTTGGTCAAATGCTTGACGGTCGTCGTCATTCCATGCACGAACAACGACAGATATGTCTTCCCTGCCATACCTAGTTTCGGTTCCTCAATCCACCGAATAGCTGGATCATCAGATTTCATGTAACACCTGCTTGTTCCTGAGTCCAATGCCCCGCAAGAGGGTCTCGTGCAATGCGAGCAAATTCATCAAACCGTGCATCTCCAAACACAAATGAGTGACTTGTCAAATAGCGGAATCCACGGCATCCGGTCTGAGTGATCTGTGGGGACGATTGTCGGCAATCCGTGAAACCAGGTGGCTCACGCTCACCCAAGCCGTCACGCCCACAAGCCACGCAAGTGGAATCGGCAACCATGAATCAATGCGAACCCCGAACAGACCGGGATCACGCAATTCTTCAATCACAGCAACAACCACAAAGTTGATCATGCCGAGAGGCAACATCACCTTCCACGCTAACGCCATCAGCTGATCAAATCGAAAACGTGGCCAACTCCATCGAACCAACATGAAAAACACAACCACTGCCAGGACTTTAGCCATCAAAACCAAAACACGTACAGCAGCCTGCAACCAGGCCAAAACAATGGACTCACTACCCCAACCATCAATGAGCAATGGAACCA
>CAZITS010000003.1:0-28473 GCA_964542185.1 uncultured Pirellulaceae bacterium | reverse complement strand
GCTGGGTAATTCGCTGGGTAATTCGCTGGGTAATTCGCTGGGTAATTCGCTGGGTCATTCGCTGGGTCATTCGCTGGGTCATTCGCTGGGAAAGCGTAGCAACCCATCCCTCAACAGGGTATCCTCAGCGCCTGCAACAGGATGTCGGTGTGGCTTCGCCCTGGGCAGAGGCGCAGGTAACGCGCTCCCAGCTGGCTCGATTGTCAGGAAAGTAATCATGCGAGTCGGCCAAGGTGAATTTCAATACGAAGTGATTGCCGACTGGGCGCAACTCCCCGCTGGCTGGACCTTCGGTTGGATCCCCGCTGTCGCGGTCGACAGTCAGAATCGTGTGTACGTGTACAGCCGTAGTGATCACCCCATGATGGTCTTTGACCACCAGGGACACTTCTTGACGTCCTGGGGCGACGACATCTTGCAGGACGCCCACGGCATCTACATTGATCAATCCGATCAGATTTACTGTACCGAGAGATTGACCCACTGCGTCCATAAATTCAACACGTCTGGAGAATTGCAATGGACTCTGGGTACACCAGGAGTTCCGCGTCCTCCTGGGGTGCCTTTCAACAAACCCACCGATCTGGCAGTTGCCCCAGACGGTTGCCTGTTCGTAAGTGATGGATACGGCAACAGCAAAGTCCACAAGTTTTCACCGGAAGGACAACTGGTAAAAAGCTGGGGAGAACCGGGACATGGGCCAGGGCAGTTTGATTTAGTACACAGTGTCTGGGTCGATTCACACTCCCGTGTTTACGTCTGCGATCGTGAAAACAACCGTATCCAGATTTTCGATACGGACGGTCATTACCTGACCGAGTGGCCCGGATTTCTGCGACCAGAGACCCTCTGGTTTGATCGTGATGAAACGCTTTATCTGGCGGAAGTGGGCCACCGAATCAGTATCCTCAACCGGGACGGTGACGTACTCGCCCAGTGGGGCGAAGCAGGTACCCAACCCCATCAATTCGTGGCATATCCCCACGGTATCTGGGGAGATCGCAGCGGAGACATCTACGTGAGCGAAGTCGGCGCCGCGGGTCAGCTAAAGAAATTCGTGCGCCAATAACGTGCGCTAATAAACAGGTACGGCAGCCAGCCGCAACGACTGTCATCCACATATCTCGACGTTGAAGAATCGTTTTTTTCCTGTTGGCAAAACAACACCTTGTTTGGAGGAATATGCTGATGTCCCACAACCCACATCGCCGCCGCTTCCTGGGGCAGAGTCTCTGCGTCGCAACCGGATTCGTCGGCGGGTCGTTGCTGACTTCCGATTACCGTAGCTGGTTACCCGGAGGACAAATGGCGCTGGCCGATGACGCAGCCACACCGGAACAGCGGCTGCGTCAACTCGGTATCGTCTTGCCGCCAGCCCCCAAACCGGTGGCCGTCTATGTACCCACGGTACAAACAGGAAACCTCTTGTTTGCCTCCGGACACGGACCAGTCGGCCCCGATGGAAAACTGGTCATCGGACGCGTCGGTAGTGACTTGACGCTGCAGCAGGGTTATCAGGCGGCCCGTTTGACTGCGTTAGCAATGCTTAGTTCCATGCGCGGGGCGCTGGGAAGCCTCGACAAAGTCGCCCGCCTGGTCAAGGTCACCGGCATGGTAAATTGCACCTCTTCCTTTACCCAACAACCGGAAGTCATCAACGGATTCAGCGAACTGATGGTTCAGGTTTTTGGTGAAATAGACGGTAAAGGTGCCCGCAGCGCGGTCGGTATGGGATCCCTGCCTCGCAATATCCCCGTTGAGATTGAGGCGATCTTCGAAACGCGCGCATAGTGCGCGTTTCGGAACAGCTGCCAGAGACCGCAACTATCGATCCTCAAGATCCGCTAATCCTTTTCCAGCAGCGGGCCCTGCCGAGATTGTTCATAGCGCTCTTTCCACTGGGCCGTACCATCGTTGGGATAAAGCCGCGTCTGAACACCACGTTCGTAGTAAGGAACGACACCCGGGCGGCGAGCCGGATTGACCACAAAATTAACGCCGGCGAGATGGTTAAAGTACATTCTCCGCCCATCAGTCCAACGCGTCTCTACCAACCTCGGGGGGTCGGGACGACTTAACGGTTTGTCCACGCGAAATCGATCCACTACCTCCCAGTCGATGTCAAATCCCAGTCCAGGTCCTGTGGGGATGGCAGCTTTGCCGTTGGTCAACTTGATCCGTCGGGTCAAGAGATCGTGCGCATAGAGCTGATGACAGTTAACAGCGGGCCAGGTTGCGTTTTTGAGCACCGCGCCAAAGTGAAGAGACCAGGCGGCGGTAATCCCGGTTCCCACTAGCTGTAACCAGAATGGCATCTCTGCCATTGCCGCGACATGTGCCTGGCGCACCACACGACTCGCGCCACCCCCGATGACAAAACCATCGCAGACGCCTTCTTGAATCGCCACCCGTGGGCGCGGATTTCCATAGTGCATCGCGATCTGTACTCGGGTTGCCTGGCGGATGGCCTGATTACCTGCGATATCCCCCTGCGGAATGGGTGTTTCGTAGATGTCCGTCTGTGGAAACTCCGCCAGATCCTTGAGAATCGGCAAGCCCTTTTCGGCGGTCAGCAGCGTGTCGTTGTAGTCCATATCGATCTTGAACTCCGGCGGCAACCCTTGCACCGCCGCTTCCATCTGCGCCCAGATATCGAACCAGGGACGTCCTTTCGTTTTGTATGCCAGGTAACCCAGTCGCTGGGCCTCACGACACTCCGACGCCATATCTTCAACGGTCGTATCAATATTCCACCAGGAAAGAGGTGTCTGCTGGTACAACTGGACACCCAGCAACCGATGGATGGGAACATCGCACGCGCGAGCCACGGCATCAAACAATGCCATCTGTAATCCGGTACCCAGCGAATCATCCCACATCAAGGATGCTGCGTTCCGACCCTGCACGCGCTGGACCGCTTCTTCTGAGACCGCAGCTGGGGTGTAATACAATAGCGTCTCACCATGACCCAACTGGCCCGACGCCAGCCGTACCGTACAAATTTCAGAATATTTCCAGTGGGGCAACTCGCGGGCCATGTTCCGCGCCGGGACAGGTCGAAATGGTACCTTCACCGTGACCCGATCAATCTTTGTCACCGTCAGATCCGTAGTGGCGGGTGCTGCCACGGCGGAGCGCGTATAGCACGATCCTTGTGCGAGCGCACCGACCAGGCCTGCCCCCAAGAACCGCCGCCGCCGTAGCACGCGACGGCCCCGTGCTGGAGAAGCCGGATCATACTGTGGTCGAGCGTAGTACGACATCAAATCACCTCCGCCAAAAATAGTGCTGGGCACATCAATAAATCGACTGTGAAATCAGAGAACTGTGCACTGGCTGTGCGACTGAATCACGTTACCCATCGTAACAATCCAGGCAGGCATTCAACATCCGGCGCCAGCACCCGAGTACGTTTACGACGGCTATTGTAAAGCGAGTCGGTACTTCCATCGTGGCGTTTCACCGACTTCGGGAGATACCGCCGCAATCTTGATCTGAGAATCGGCGATTTCAATGGCACCCGCCGCCTCTGCCACTTCTTCACATACCGGTAAACTCTCTAGAATGACTCCCGCGGCCAGACTGACAGTCTGTCCCTGCGCTGCCGCGACCGCCTGCGTACTGAGATAAGTACTGCCCAGAAAAAGGGGCTGTTGGCTGATGCGACACGCTACATCAAAGACAATCTCCCCACGGGCCGTGTCGGCTTCGACACTGACCGACCAGTGGCTGGTCCCGGCCATCCCAATCAACAGCGCGATCGGCCCCCGCGGACGTTCTTCAAATGTGAGCTGCTGCAACGGCGGACTCGGTGGCCAGACCACCTGATCGTTGCCTTCCAGCGACGTCAATAACGGGGCCGTGCCCGTTGGGCGGCAATAATCAACCTGTTGTGCGTATCGATCTCCGATCCAAGAGAAGGTCAGTCGCAGGCCATGCCCCTCGTCGTTGATAGCTTCCAACACATTCACAGCAGCTCATTCTCCTTGGCCGACCCGCCACCGCAAGAATGCATCGAGAAACCCCTGCAAGTTGCCATCAAGAACCTCATGAAAATTACCCATCGTGAATCCGGTACGGGCATCCTTGACGCGCTGATCGGGGTGTAAAAAGTAGTTGCGTATTTGTGAACCAAACCCGACGCGTGCTTTGTTTTTGTATTTTTCCGCTTCTTCAGCTTCGCGTTTATCCTCCTCAATCTGTACTAACTTGGCACGTAACATTTTCCACGCTGTCGCGCGATTCTTGTGCTGGCTGCGTTCGTTCTGACACTGCACCACCACTCCAGATGGCTTATGAATTAATCGCACAGCGCTGTCCGTTTTGTTGACATGCTGGCCACCCGCGCCCTGCGCGCGATAAGTCTGCATCTCTACGTCAGCATCTCGGACCTCGATTTGCGTGGCATCGGAGATCTCAGGAGTTACATCAACCGCGGCAAAACTCGTTTGGCGTTTACCGTCGGCGTTGAAAGGACTGATCCTCACCAGCCTGTGCATGCCACTTTCACCCTTGAGGTACCCGTACGCCATCGGCCCGCGGACGGCAATCGAGCAACTGTTCAGACCGGCTTCTTCATTGTCATTACGATCCAGGAGGGACAGCGAGTAGTCGTTCTTCTGAGCCCAGAGCGTGTACATGCGCAACATCATCTCGGCCCAGTCATTCGCATCGGTTCCACCATCTCGAGCATTGATCGAGAGAATCGCACCAGCTGAATCATGGGTTCCGTTGAGCAGTGCTTTGAGTTCGAGTTCCTCCAACTCCGCATCCAGCCGTTGAACTTCGCGCGCTACTTCATCCTCAATCGACTCGTCTTCGCGCGCCATTTCCAGGATGGCTTCCAAATCACTGGCGTCTTCAATCATCCGTTCCAACGGTGTCATGATCGACTTGAGCGACTTGAGTGCTCCCACAACTTCCTGTGCCGTCTCCTGGTTGTCCCAAAATCCAGCGGCTGCCATCTGTGTTTCAATTCGAGCCAGTTCCGCTTGCTTCTCTGCGTAGTCAAAGACTATCCCGCAGCTGGAGTATGCGCTGCTGGATCGCTTCAGATCGGTCAATTAATTCAGCATCCATCGAATGAACTCTCCGAAAATAGGGCGCAGCATAGCAAACGCAGCGTGGCAACTCGGTTAGCAAATATAACGCCTTGGGGTGGACGATAAAACGGGCAATCAAACCGGCAAACGAGCCACGAGTACCGCTCCCCATTGTCGGCCAGCATTTACGTCGGCGTCGAATCGACCTCGCTGGGCGGGCTGGAAACAATCTCGTCGCGGGTATCGTCTCGAGAACGCGCGTGTAAATAGAGCTTGATCGGAACTTCACCAAATCGCAATTGGTCTCGAAACACCCCCAGCAGATAACGCCGATAGGTCGGTGAAAATGCCTGTGGATAATTACATATCAATACGATCGTCGGGGGCTGGGATCCAACCTGCGTAGCATAGTAGATCTTGGGGCGGCGACCACGAAAGATAGGCGGCTCATGGCGTTCCAGCGCCGCAGCGACAAGGCGATTCAATTGGCCAGTGGATACCCGATCGCGCGATTGCTTGAATAGCATTTGCGCATGGTTCATCATCGCCTTGACGTTCTTGCCGGTCTGCGCCGTAATGAACGCTATCGGCACATGCCACATGGTTTGAAATGACTCCCGCAAGTAGCGCACCCATCGATCTGTCGGCATACGACCGAACATGAGATCCCATTTATTGACAACAAAAATACAAGGCTTGTAGTTCTCTGAAATGTACTTGCAGAGTTGTTTGTCGACTTTTGAGATCGGGTCGTTTCCCGCAAAGAACATCAACACCACATCGGCGCGGCGAATGCTACGTTGCGCGCGCCGTGTACTGTAGAACTCAACATTTGTTTTAACCGCCTTGGTGCGCCGTAACCCAGGTGTGTCGATCGCTGTGAAAATCTGGTCATCCAGTTCAAAACGGACATCCACACTGTCGCGCGTCGTACCCGGCACCTCACTAACGATCATGCGTTCTCCGCGTGCCAGCGAATTGACCAGCGTGCTCTTGCCCACATTGCGACGCCCGACCATCGCCACCTTCATGGTGGTCTCTGGCGGTTTTTCATCGTTCTGAGATTCTGGTGGTAACCGCTGCTGGATCAAATCAAGCAACTCGCGGCGATTCCGGTTCTGGTGCGCACTAACTCGAATCAACTTGCCGCGACCTAGCCGATAAAACTCGTCGGCCTGGGGATCCAGTTTGGCATCGTCGGCCTTGTTGGCCACGCAAATGACTGGTTTGTCTACATACCGGAGACGCCGGGCAACTTCTTCATCCAGGGGAGTCAACCCATCTCGGGTATCAACGACCAGTAGTACGAGATCCGCAATTTCCAGGGCTGTCGCAATCTGATTTTCGATTTCTCTCGTCAAGTTGTCGACATCGTCGATCCCGATACCACCGGTATCAATCAGCTCAAAAAAACGATCACCATCGCTTATCAAATGGGTTAATCGATCCCGCGTGACGCCTGCCACATCATCAACGACCGCCAGGCGCATACCGGCGAGCCAATTGAACAGACTCGATTTTCCCACATTGGGTCGACCGACGATTACAACTTGCGGTACCGCCATAATATCACCATACAATTCTCTTGCTCAAAACGCGCCGTTCATCATAGTTCAATGCCGTCAGCGCGAGAAGTTGGCAGCACGCACCCGTATGCAAGCCGCGCAGGCAGCTTATACTGGCCCACGCGGTTACCCACTGTTCTGCAGGAAATTTTCTGTGGAAAAATAGTCCAGATAACTGTGACAAGGTCGTACAGAATTCGCCTGCGGCGGGACAAAGCCAGCGCGACACATCCCGGGAGCACATGGAATGGCCACGCAGGAAGACCTCGAAGATTCTCGTCTGCAGCAGATTCTGCTACAGCAACTTCAGAGTCTTCAGCGCGCCGGCGTCCGACAGCTTCCGCGCGCGGGAATTCTTCCCAGGGCGATCCCTCCAGGCAAGCCAGATCAACCACCAGCCACTTCTCTTTCACCGGTGCCGGAAATGCAATCCACACCTTCACCCGAAAATGCCCTGGAACAACTGGAATTGCTTCGCCAAGAAGTCGCTGGCTGCACGCTCTGCGACGAACTGGCTGCCTCCAGGACACAAACCGTGTTTGGCGTAGGTAATCCTCAGGCACGGCTCTGCTTCTTTGGAGAGGCACCTGGCAGAGACGAAGATCGCCAGGGTGAACCGTTCGTTGGTCGGGCCGGAAAACTCCTCACCGACATTATCCACAAAGGCATGCAGCTACAGCGGGAAGACGTTTATATTCTCAACGTACTCAAATGCCGGCCCCCAGGAAATCGAAATCCCAGCCCCGCAGAGGCAAATTGCTGCCGTCCTTTCTTTGAACGTCAGTTGGAAATCATCCAGCCCGAATTTATCTGCTGCCTGGGAACCGTCGCAACTCAAAATTTACTGCAGACGCGCGAGACAATCGGTCGCTTGCGGGGGACCGTTCACAGCTGGCAAGGAATCAAAGTGATCGCCACGTACCATCCTGCTTATTTATTGCGGAATCCGGCCGCCAAGAAGGACACTTGGGAAGACATTCAGTTATTGATGCGGGAAATGCAAAACACGACAGGTGATACCGCCTGACAACATATGTCCCTGCTGCCGGAATGCCAACAGAAACTCTAGTCCTCGACAGACCGTGATTTTGGAGAACGCAAGTGCCCGAACAAAGTGTCGCCCACATGGTTTTTTTCACTCTCAAGGACCCCAGCGCCGTCGCCATTGAACACCTGGTAAAATCCTGCCAGCAACACCTGACAGACCATGCTGGCGTCACGCACTTCAGTGTCGGACCCCGGGGCGAGGAATTTACGCGTCCCGTGAATAACCAGTCCTATCACGCAGGGCTGCATGTCGTGTTTGAAAACAAACAGGCGCACGACGAGTACCAGGTGCATCCACGCCACCTGGCATTCATTGAAGAAAACAAAGCGTCCTGGGAAAAAGTCGAGATCTTCGACAGCTACGTGTAAACCCGTGACATCCGGTTAGTGAAGTCAGTCGCGTCCAGCATCGACTTGCCGCTACCCGCATCTGCCGCCACCACTGCGCGACAGGGGGGCAAAGCACCATTTCTGCCAGCTGCCGGCGGTTATTCGGCAGCCGCCATTGCGTGCAACTGCACCTGGGACCGCGTCTGCTCCTTTTCGAGAAACGTCCGGCCGTACTTCACATTGAGGTGATCCCAGGGTAATCGATCTCCCACTTCGTACGGTTTGTGTAGTGCTTCGTCGACATCGATACCCACATCGGCCAGGGCTTGCCACCAGCGTTGACTGTCCATGTGTTCTGTCCAGCTATCCAGCCGGGCACCACGCTTCCAGGCTAATTCGATCGCATCCGATATGCGCCGGTCACCACGGCTGAGGATCCCTTCCAGCAAACTCGTCTCAATATCGTGGCACTTGACGTTTACCGACCGCAACGTTCGACGACTCCACAGATACTTGTGGGCCCACTGAAAGTACTCGCGCCGCTGCATTGCATTCCACTGATAAGGCGTATGCGCCTTAGGCACAAAATTGGACACGCTGGCGGTCACCGCCGGGTATCGTCCCAACTCCTCTTTGCCGATCCGAGCAATCGTCTCCGCCATTTCGATAATGCCATCCAAATCGACCTGACGTTCGCCGGGAAGCCCACACATGAAATAGAGTTTGATCCGCTGGAAATGATTGCGAAAAGCCGTCCGACAACCTTCGTACAAATCGTCATTCTTGATCTTCTTGCGAATCTGCTCGCGCATGTCATCGCGGGCGACCTCAGGAGCCAACGTAAGCCCTGAGCGACGATCATTCCCGATCAACTCGGCAATACTCCGCAACTGCTCATTCACCCGTAAACTGGGCACAGAAACACTGACACCAAGCGGGCGAAAAACACGTTTCAGCTCGAGTACCAGCTCTTCAAAGTGCGGGTAGTCACTGCTAGAGAGTGAGAGGATTGAAATCTCATTAAAGCCTGTATTTCGATAACTCTCCAAGGCACCGTCAACAATCGTCTGAACCGAACGAATCCGCAAGGGTCGCTTGATCACGGTGCTCTGACAAAACCGACATTGCCACGGACAACCGCGCATGATTTCAATGGCGATCCGGTCATGAACACACTCGACATAAGGTACGATCGGACTTGTCGGCAAGGGAATACTATCGAGGTCAGAAATCACCGATGGCTCAATGGTCTCTGGCACATCGCTACGCGTCCGCTGTAATGCGACAAATCGACCGTCGCGATATTCGGGCTCATAAAACCTGGGCACGTAACAGTACGGATGGGTCGCCGCCAATTCTTCCAAATGGGACTCGCGCGACTCGTCTGGCACGGAAACTGAGCCACGGGCAGCCTCTGGCGACTGCCGAGCAGCCAGCCAAAAGTCACAAATGCTCGGCAAACTAGGTTCACCATCCCCCGTGACAAACACATCGACAAATGGCGCCAAAGGTTCGGGATTCTGCGCACAGGGACCTCCCGCAACGATCAATGGATGGTCCATCGTACGATCGGCTGAGCGCAGGGGAATGCCGGCCAGGTCGAGCATGGTCAACAAGTTGGTCGAGCAGATCTCATACTGTAAGGAAAACCCTAGCACATCAAAGTCAGAGAGCGGGGTAAAGGTTTCCAGGCTGTACAACGGCAACTGCTTTTGCCGTAGTTGAGATTCCATGTCGTCCCAGGGAGCGAATGCACGCTCACATGCCCAATCGGATTTGGCATTCATCAGCGAATAGAGCACCTGCAAACCGTGGTGACTCATGCCGATCGTATAGGTATCGGGAAATGCAAGGCAGAGCTTTCCGCTCACCGTACGGTGATCCTTGCGCACCATGTTCCATTCGCCACCCAGGTACTGGGCAGGCGTCTGCACGTTCGGCAACACAGAACGCTGCAATTCCTGTTTCAGAGATTCATTCAACATCCGCTGTGATACTCCCCGTCCACCTGTCACACCAAATTCTGATAATCCTGCCGTGGAAGGAACCAGGCAGGGGCCCCATGTCCACTGCGACAGAAACACTACGATAGCATATCGGAGATTTCCATGACGTGACATCTGATGAATGTCGCCCAGATATTTTGCGCCCCTGGACAGGTCGCACACGGTTCATTTCTGACCGATCGTTCGGACTGGACACCGAAACGGTATTCCCGTCACAATAGCCCCACACACAGCCGCGAAAACAACAGGATTCGCTCGTCGCCGCGTACCGGCAGACCCACGACGAAAGGCTCTATGCGCGCTTTACTTGTCGGCAATTCCGAACACCCCGAATTCGCCGTCGCCCTGTGCTGGCTCCGCGCGCACCTGGAGCTGACTGTGTCAGCCGGTCTCGATCTGGCCCTGCAGCATTTACGAGCACAGGAGAATCCACAGCTCATTCTGCTGGTGCAATCGCGCCGAAACGAAATCTCGCAACATCAAATTGAACAATTGCACCGTACGGCCCCGCTGGCGCGACTGGTCGGGCTACTGGGAAGCTGGTGCGAGGGAGAAGTGCGCAGTGGGGAACCCTGGAAAGGGGTCCAACGAATTTACTGGCACCAATGGACACCCCAGTTGATCGACGCCACGAGCGACCGTGAACAGTGCCGATCAAAGACCTGGGTACTGCCGCGCACCACCACCCCTGCCGAAAGGCTGTTGCGCGCACAAGAACATCGCTACATACCACAAAGTGGCCTCATCGGAATCAGCGCTCTCTCGTTTATCGATTTTGAAACCCTGGCTGATGCTTGCCAGGCGAGCGGCCTGGCTACCGTTTGGTTGGCCGAACCTGACCTGGCAGATACCGACACAGCCCACTACGCAGACCTTTCGGCAATTCTCTGCAACGGAGGCACATCGCATCGGCAGGATGTGCACCGTATCACACGCTTGGCCCAGCAATTCCCCGGATTGCCGCTCGTTGCCGTCGTGGGGTATCCCCGTCTCGACGATCAGCAACGATTGCTGGCCGCCGGGGCCTGCCACATGGTCTCCAAGCCCTATTTATTAGACGAGCTACTGACCGCCCTGGAAGAATCGACGGGAATATTTCAAGGCGGGGCACTACCGGCGCGAAGCGCCTGACTCCCATGGTTGCTGAACGGAGTCACCGCAAACACGTTCAAAAGGCCTGGCAATAGAGCTCGTACAAGTCGGCCGCGCTGACTGGCCGTGGGTTAAAGCCCGCTGTCCACTGTTGCTCCGCATCCTCCGAGAGCCGGGCAAGTTTCTCCCGTTGGACACCGCAATCCGCCAGACACTGCTTCAAACCCGCCTTGGACAACAGCCCTGAAATCCAGTCGGCTAACTGGTTCACCCCCTGGTAACCGGCCAACTCACCGCCCTGGCACTGCAAGAGCTCCTGGTACCAATCGCCACATTGCACGCCGTTATAGCGAATCACATGCGGCAACATGACGCCCACTGCTTGCCCGTGGATCATCCCGAATTCCGCCGTTAACGGATTCGCCAGCGCGTGGGTCGCTCCCAACATCGAATTCTCAATTGCCAGGCCCGCGAAACACGCACCCAGTTGCATCCCTCCCCGAGCCTCTAAATTCTGGGGATCGTCAAGCACCGCGGCGAGATGACTTGACAGGAGCCTCCAGGCCTCCCGGCTGAACATCTGTGACATGGGTGTCCGCGACGTCGTCACATATGTTTCCAGGGCGTGTGCGAGGGCATCTATCCCTGTCAGCGCTGTTACCTGAACGGGTTGCGTCAGTGTCAACACCGGGTCCAACAAGGCCACAGCACAAGCCGCTTTCTTGTCGCCACACGCCATCTTGACCTTCGTTTCCGCATCAGAAATCAAGGCAAACGACTGTGTCTCACTACCGGTTCCGGACGTTGTAGGCACTGCGAACATCGGCAGCATTGGCTGCGTCGCCTTGCCGACACCCCAATAGTCGTGCATGGTGCCGCCATTGGTGTACACAAAATTGATACCCTTGGCGCAATCCATTGAACTACCGCCACCCAGGCCGACGAGCAGTTCGGGATCACACGCCTGGGCCACCTCAATCCCTTTTTGCACATCCTTTGTAGTGGGGTTCTCGCCAAAATCATCAAACAGCGTCACTTCGATATCTGCCGCGCGAAGCGCATCGATACCGCGCTGCGTATGCCCCGCCGCAATCACACCACGATCGCTAACCAACAGTGTTTTGCGAGCCCCAGCCTGGACCGCCAAATCACCCAGCGATGCGAGTCCGTCGGCGCCAAAAATAATTCTGGTTCTAGGCTGACAATCAAAAGCATGCATGGGCTGGAAATTCCGACGTCGTTCTACAACCGACGCCTCCGTGGCCCGGCTACGCAGGTTCCGGGCGGCTTTCGGCAACGCATCGCTTGAATGCGACAGAACGATATTTCTTTTCGGTATACGACCACTGGCACTAACCGACACGCAGTCCTTCATTCCAGGCCGGGGTGGGGAACAACTCGGCTGGGACCAAAGCTGCTCCGCAGTCACCCGAGCATCAGACTAGCTGGTTGGCAACATCTCGTCGGGTACCTGGTAAGCTCGCGACCGAAACAGAAAATCAATAATACTGCCTTCGTGAGGTTGTAACCAATTAAGTTTGGTAGTCGGGATAGCACCAATGTTCAAGCGATCAATGTGGGTCGCGTTCGTCGCAGCGCGGATCAACGATTCATTCTTCGTGATCACGGTACCTACCAGCGTCGGTCCGATACGCGCCAACATTTGATCTTCGGGGCACTCAACTACTGTCGAAAACGGGAACATATACTCCTTCTTGGCGATCTCATTGTCCGGCGACTCGCAATGGACAATCATCGGTCGCAAGTAGGCACACCGTTCCTGTTCGACAAGCCGCTCCCCGTGCTGCTCTGTCAGGTGAGTAACACCAGCTTCCTTCAGATCACTTTCGATCATGCCCCAAACCGCGGCGGCCATTCCCGGTACGGTAAACGCGGCCAGGCCCGCCTCTGGATCACTCGGTGGTTTGGCCTCGATCGGTCCAATTCGTTCTGCCAATGCAGCGGCGATTTCCTTGGTGTGTCGCGATGCCCACACGCCAGAACAATTGATGCAACCTCGCCCACTGTTGATGTAAATACTCTCCGCCATCAAGTCCACGTACTGCTCCCAGTCGTCGACCACGTCGTCCGCCAGCAATATTTTTGAGAATCCGGGTCCATGCGCCTGGACTTTCGGATTGCCATGGTAGCGTTCGACAGTCGGTGTACCTCCGAAAATCATGGCCCGCTCGCACGACTCAAGGAGTGCCGCGCCCGGTTCCGCTTCACCGGGGTACATGCAGAACGCTTCAGGTGGAATACCCGCCTCAATAAACGCAGCCATCATCCGATAAGGCGTCCATGGCTCCTGGGGGCCAGGCTTCAGTACGAGCCCCAATTGCAGGGGAATCGCCGGCAACCACAACGTGTGAACACCCGGAGAATTAGAAGGCAAAACCGCACCCAAAACAGGGGACTGACACTGGTAGCTCACGACCACACCGCGGTCTTCAATGCCCCAGCCTCGGGTGAGTACGTCCAGTGGCAAACCACGGGTCAGACAGTCCAATATCTTGCCCATGTTCTTGAGCACGAACGAATTTTTTCCCATGTTCGCACGACACATGTGCTCAGGGAGCCCGGTCGTGGAAGATTGCTGGTGGGCAAACTCCTCCGGAGACTGCGTGCCGTCACCAATCGCCAGGGTACCCGTCTCGTAGTGATCGCCGGCAACGCCAAGCCGCTCAATCAATTCCTCGCAGGAAAATTCCAGCAAGGCATCGCGGGCTTTTTGGGCATGCCGCATATCGCGTTTGATAATTCCACCATTGGCTTGATGGACCTTCGCGACCGGCTCACCCGTTGCGAAATGTTGGACATCGGTCACTTCGAGTGACTCGTAAGGCTTACCCCATCGGATGACAGGAATTTCGAGCACGGCAATTTCTCCTGCAGGACCGGTTGCAAATCAACCCGGTTCTCGAATGATCTGAAACAGCCAACATCGCGGTGCATGACACCCGCTTGTTGCACTGCCGTTTAATACACGCCAACGGTCGTCTGTGAAGCGAAACCGTGGAACGGCCGCACTCCACTAACTCCATACCATGGATAGAGATCAAAGGGTGCTTCCCGCTCACCCTCATCACGTTCCAGAAAGCCCGGCACAAAAAACTCTTTTGTAAGTGTTGTCAGTTTAACACGACCTGTTTCACCGACCGGCACGACCTTGGTCGGGTCATCAAAGTCGACGACCTCTGTAACTGCCCTGGGTTGTGGAGCGTAATAGCTGATTTTGTAGTCCTCTGCCGCGGTCACAGGCTTGCTGCAAGCCAGACCCATCAATGTATTGCCGTAGGTCGGCGTCATGTAGACGCCGCTCTCTGCGGGCGGCCCCCCGAAAAATTCTTCAATGCAAAATCGCGTCCACTGCGGCGTAAACTCCGTGCCCCCTGAAAAAATTCCCGTAATGCCAGTATCCGCAAACGACTGCCCCTTCTCCTCGAGCGCGTTGCAGAGGGATTCCAGCAATTTGGGAGTCGTAAACATACACTTGATATCGTGGCCGGCTGATAACACGGTGAGTGCCTGGTCGATACAGTGTTTCTTGTATTCCTCTAAGTGCTCCATCCAGCCTTTCTTGATCAACTTGACGACCCAGCGTGGGTCCAGATCGATGCAGAAGCAGATCCCACCACGAAACTGGCACAGATGTTCCACAGCCAATCGCAGCCGTCGAGGGCCGGAAGGTCCCAGCATCAGCCAATTGGAGCCTTTCGGAAAATGCTCATCCGGCAATGTCTCACTGAACATCTCGTAGTCGATGCGAAAGTCGTCAATCACCATACGGCTTTTAGGAATTCCAGTCGTTCCGCCAGTTTCAAACACATAGGTCGGTTTTCCATCCAGACCTTTGGGAACCCAACGGCGAATCGGCCCACCGCGCAACCATTCGTCTTCGAAGAGAGGGAACTTCTTCAGATCGTCAAATTCTTTGACGTCCGTAAGCGGATCAAAATCCAACTCCGCCTTTTTTTCCAGCCAGAAAGGACTACCGGTTGACGGGTGGAAATGCCACTGAACGATTTCAACCGTATGCGCATCGAGCCGGGCCTTGGCCTCCTGCTGCTGGACTTCCAGGTTGGCGGCTGTTGAATCGGTCGTCATACAGCAATCCCTTGAAAAACGTGGTTAATTTGAAAGAGCTTCTACCCCGCACAATTCTCATGCACACGCCGGGGAACCAGACCCGCCAAAATACCCCAGCTGAGGGCGAAAGACAACCACGCCAGACGGGCCACACTGCAGCGGAACACCCCGCCTTCGCATGGTCCCTGCGAGGGCCCAGAATTCTGGGCCGAGCAGCCGTTCTATACACGGCGCTAGTTACACGGTGCAATTTGCACCGCGCAGAATTTGAATTCGGGAATTTTGCCGTAGGGATCCAAAGCGTCGTTGGTCAAGACGTTTGCCGCCGCTTCACGAAAATGGAACGGGATAAAGACACTCCCCGGTTCAATAGTTCGATCGGCGCGGGCTGCCAGTTCAATCTCCCCACGCCGGCTACTGACGCGCACTTGATCGCCAGAAGTAATGCCCAAAACCTCCAAATCGCTGGGGTGGATCGCTGCGAACGCAGCCGGCTCCAATTGCGACAAAACGGAGCTACGGCGCGTCATGCTACCCGTGTGCCAGTGTTCCAGGACTCGACCCGTATTCAACACAAAAGGAAATTCCCTGTCCGGCAATTCCTCCGCGGGTTGATAATGACAAGGTACAAATGCGCCTTTACCTGAGGCTGTGGGAAACGCCTCGGCAAACAGAATCGGTGTCCCATCGTCCGCCGCGGGATCCGGACAGGGCCAGAGTTTGCCGGTCTCTCCCAGGTTGTCGTGGGACAACGTCTGGTAATTCTGTGTTAGCGAGGCAAATTCCTGAAAGACATCCGCCACGGTGGCATAGTCCATCGAAAGACCCAGACGCCGTCCCAGATCACAGAGGATCAACCAATCTTCCCGCGCCGCACCTGGAGTCTGCAGCACTGCCCGACCCAGCTGCACGCGGCGATCGGTGTTGGTATAGGTACCCGTTTTCTCCAGATAGCTGCTCGCGGGGAAAATGACATCTGCAAACTCCGCTGTCTCAGTCAAGAAAATATCTTGCACGACGAGAAAGTCGAGACGGCTCAGCGCCTGGCGGACCTTGTTCAGATTTGGATCGGAGATAAATGGATTCTCCCCCAGGATGTACATCCCACGTACCTCTCGTGCCAACGCAGCCTGCATGATTTCCACCACGGTCAGGCCTGGCTGATCATCCAGTGGTTTTCCCCAGGTATGGGAAAAGCGTTCTCGTACCGCTCCATTGGTCACTGCCTGATAATCCGGATAGACCATGGGAATCAAACCCGCGTCGCTGGCCCCCTGAACGTTGTTCTGACCGCGCAACGGATGGAGCCCCGTTCCCGGACGACCTATGTTTCCTGTCATCAGGCACAGAGAAATCAAACACCGCGCGTTGTCAGTACCTGTCGTGTGTTGCGAAATACCCATACCCCAGAAAACCAACATGCTGCCGGCCGTTCCAATCGTCCGGGCAACTTGCTCAATCTCCGCCGCAGGAACACCGCAAACTGAAGCAACTTGATGTGGTGCATAGTTCTCGAGCACCATCTCTCGCAGACCATCAAACCCCTCAGTTCGCGCAGCAATGAACTCCGAGTCGACCAGCTCTTCACGAATCAGCACATGCATCAAGGCGTTGTAAAACGCCACGTCGGTGCCCGGACGGATGCGCACAAAATGGTCCGCAAAATCAGTCAACGGGTGCGCCCGAACATCGACAACGATCAGTTTCGTACCACGTTTGGCAGCTTGCTTGATGAAAGTCGCGGCCACCGGATGGTTTGCCGTGGTATTCGATCCAGTCACCAGCGCAACGTCACTACGGGCCACGTCGGCGAAAACATTGGTTACAGCCCCCGATCCGATCGTCTCCATCAATGCAGCCACCGAAGAGGCATGGCACAATCGAGTGCAGTGATCCACATTATTGGTACCCAGACCAGCGCGAATCAGTTTCTGAAACAGGTACGCTTCCTCGTTGGAGCATTTGGCTGACCCAAAACCGGCCAGTGCAGGACTGCCGTATTCTGAGCGGATCGCGAGTAACCGGTTGGCAACCAGGTCCAAAGCCTCTTCCCAAGTCGCCTCTCGAAACGCCGGTAACACTTCATCGTAGTCAACAATACCTCCCGGTTTGCGACGACGCGATTGCGTGGAGCCTGCAACTTCGGATGACAACGGGCCTTTGGGATAAGCGTCCTCCCGGCGAATCAACGGCTGTGTTAAACGCTGCGCATGGGTCGCGTAGTCCCAGCCATAGCGACCTTTAACGCACAACCGCCCCTGGTTAACCGGGCTGGCACGGCCCTCCGTGAAAACAATTTGCGGAGCCGGATCGCAATGTGGATCTTCTGCAGCCAATCGTGGCTGGTCTGGAGGCGGTGCGGGCGACAGCGGTATCGTGGGAGCCGTGTGGAACGTCACCGCACAACCTACACCACAATAAGGGCAAACACTGTCTACTGCCGTTAACTGGTCGCGTGGAGCCAGCGGCAACGTGACAACCCTGTCGGTCAATGCGCCGGTGGGGCAGGCCGCAGCACACTGGCCACAGGCAACACAGGTACTATTCCCCATCGGTGCATCAAGGTCAAAAGCAATTTGTGCGGCAAATCCCTTTCCAGTTCTGCCGATCACTTCATTGGATTGAACTTCGTCACAGGCGCGGACACAGCGATCACACATGATGCACGCCTGATGGTCAACCGCGATCACCGGTGAGGAGAGATCGGTCGGTCGACGTATTGAATCACTCACCGAGTGCCCTGGTAATGCAGACTCGGCAAGCACTGTGCCGTCTTTCGCTAATACACCGCAGGTACGGCCCAACGCCTCCAGCTCACAATCCGCCGTGGTCTGCTCGCGGTCACAGGGCAGGGGGTGTTCGCGCAACAACAACTCCAGCAGTTTGCGACGATGCGCTCGGACGCGGTCGGAATTCGTCTCTACCTGCATGCCTGCTTCGCACGCTCGTACACAAGACGCCGCCAGGACGCGCTCGCCCACATCGACCACACACATTCGGCAAACGCCAACTGGTGTCACGTCCGGCTGATGACAAAGCGAGGGAATCTCAATACCACTACGCTGGGCGGCTTCCCAAATCGTCGTCCCTGTGGGCATTTCAATGGTGTGTCCGTCGAGGACCAGTTGAACACTCGACATCCGGCGCTCCTCAGCGGGGAATGGCTTCAGGAAAATGACGGAGCATTGACTCGATCGGGTTCAAAGCAACCTGACCCAACCCACAAATTGAGGTTTGTTGAAGGGTTTCAGCAAGTGGGGTCAATTCACTCAAGGCATCCGTCGGAACGTCCCCTTGCGACACTCCTTCCAGCAGATCCACTGCGTAGCGACTGCCCAGTCGGCAAGGCACGCATTTCCCACACGATTCGTTGCGAAAAAACCGAACCAGGTTCGTCGCCAGTGCAAACAGGTCCCGTTCGGCACCAAAAACCATCACGGCGCCAGTTCCCAGCATGCTGCCCGCATCCCGCATCGCAGTAAAATCAAGTGGTGTTTGGACCGCCTCAGCGGGCAGAAAATTAGAACTGGCACCACCAGGGAGAAAGGCTTTCAAATCACCCCCATCGCACATCCCGCCGGCCAAATTAATTAATTCCGCGACCGTCATCCCAACCGGGATTTCATAAACTCCCGGCCGCTGGATGTCTCCCGAAATCGAAACGAACTTGAGTCCCCAGAAGTCGTCTTTTCCGGCATCGCGCCACCACGCACTGCCGTGGTGCACAATAGCAGTCGCCAGTGCCAGCGTCTCCACATTGTTGATCACTGTCGGACAGCCGTGCAGACCGCTAGTGCTGGGATAAGGGGGCTTGTTGCGTGGTTCTCCACGTTTGTCTTCCAGGGCCTCCAGCAGCGCCGTCTCTTCGCCCAGAATATACCCTCCCGGAGAGACGAACACCTCGAGCTCGAAGGCCTTTCCGGAACCGGCTGCATTCGCACCCAGGATGCCCTGACGGCGCGCTGCCTGAATCGCTCGCTCGAGCGCGACTTGCTCACGCTGATACTCATGCCGGAGGTAGATAATGCCGTGCTGGGCACCCACTGTCAGCGCGCCCAGCAGCATGCCCTCAATCACCAGGTGGGGCAACTCCTCGAGAATCACGCGGTCTTTGAATGTCCCCGGTTCGCTCTCGTCGGCATTGCAAATCAAATACTTGACGGGACCCGCAGCATCCGCGACAGCGGACCATTTACGGGCGGTCGAAAAACCGGCGCCTCCCATACCACAGAGACCACTGTCCGTTAAACGCTCTAAACACGTCGCGGCGACCGTCGCCGGGTCCGCCGCCAGCGCGCGCACTGTTGCGTAGTGCATCGCAGGATCCGCATACGGATCACACTTCCAGCGCCGAGGTTCCGGCGCCAGCGGCTGCTGTGGGATCGTGTCTGGTCGCTCCAGACTGGCTTCCAGCTGCACTGCGTCAATTAAATTAGCCGGCGCCACAGGTACATGGTTGATCGCACCCGCCGGCGCTGAGTCACACCGCCCCAGACAAGACACTTCCTGAATTTCCACATCGTCACTGTCGTCCCAGCGCGCCATCAGCTCCCGACAACGCTGGGATCCACCTGCCATGGCACAGATTACGTCTCGGCAAATTTCAATTGTGGTACCAGGCGGCGGCGTCCGCCGAAAGGCAGGATAGAAACTGACAAGGCCCTCGAGGTGATAAAGAGGCACACCACGCGCTGCTGACAACGCGCGGAGCTGATCCTCGTGGAGGTAACCTCGCTCACGCTGAATCTGAATTAGCTCGCGAAGAAGTTCCAACAGTTCCTCGAAGATAGAGACAGAGGCTTGTTCTCCCGCCGTCACGATCCGTACCGGGCAACATCAGCGGGAACCAGCCGCAAACGATACCACGTGATCGGTGGTCGCACATCATAACGCGCTCGGCGGCAGCGCGCAGCATGTCTCTGTTGCAGCGCTGTACCCGGGGAGTGTTGCCACCAGCTGGCGATCGCAGCTGTCATCCCAACACCAAGCAGATCACGTACCGACCCAGAGGGGGTCGGGGTACCAGTAGCCTACGCTCCTGCGGGCGGAATCGTAGCCGCTCAGAGCTTAACCACCAGGCTGACGGAGTCTGTCCAGGACCGTGGTGAGCGTTTTTCGCAGGACCGTGGCACCCTGCCGCAATCCTTGCAATTCCTTGGGCCAAAGTTCGACCTCCAGGCGATCCACCACCCCTCCACGACCGACAATCGTGGGAACGGAAAACGCAACATCGCGAATCCCATAGCAACCCGCTTGTACCGTGGAAACCGGCAAGATTCTCCGTTGGTCCAGCGCGACCGAATGGACTACGTCGCGAATCGCGACACCAACGGCAAATCCAGCGCCGCCCTTTTTGCCAATCACTTCGGCACCCGACCCTTTGGTGCGGTCGAAGATCTGTGTTGCCGATTGTGCATTCCAGGCAGGATATTTCTCCAGCGACAAGCCGGCTGCCGTCGCGCTCGACCAGATCGGCACCATACTATCCCCATGCTCTCCGAGAATCAGTGCAGCCACTTGGGTGGGAGCCATTTCCAGTTCGCGTGCGATCAGACTGCGAAAACGAATCGTATCCAGCTGCGTGCCCAATCCAATCACTTGCTGCGGAGGCAGCGACAATCGCTCGGCAGCAATATAAGTAAGAATGTCCACGGGATTCGAGACGACCAGCACCAATGCGTCTGCTTTGGGACCTGCACTGGAAATACCGTCCAGAATAGAGACAAACAAATCGGTATTGCGCTGGATTAAATCCAGTCGGCTCTCATCCGGCTTGCGACGCGATCCCGCGGTCACACAAATCACGTCACTATCTGGAATGTGCTCATAACTTCCGGAGGAAATGATCTGGTCAGCGGTACTGGGGCCGCCGTGCAACAAATCAAGTGCCTGACCTTCGGCCAGCTCCTGATTCACATCGACCAGAGCAATCTCTCGAACTACTTGCCCCAATTGCAGTGCAAACGCTGCGCTCGACCCTACCAGACCACCGCCACCGATAATGCTAATTTTCATGATTTGTTCGTTTTCTGTTGTGTGGATTCATTTCGACCTCAGCCGGCAAGCACGAGTGCGGGAAGCGATCAAACGACCCCCAACTCGCACTTCCTGCCAATCATCGATTCTGTAACTCAGCCATCACCCGGTCGGTGATTTCCCGAATCAACACGTCTTGATCGGCGACTTTCTCGCCAGTCGGCTGCGCAGTAGCTGCCCCCGGTCCCATCGGAGGCGGCGCATCAAACACCCGACGTTCGACGCCGCTGGATTTCCAGCTGTCTCTAAAAATATCATTGCCGCAAATATCACAGTCCTCGTACTCCTTGGTATTTCGTGGATCTCCGAAACCCCAAGTCTTCTTCAATTCCAGCAATTCACGCTCTTTCTCTTCGGTAAAGAAATTGACGCGGCCGAGCTGTTTTGCCAGCAGCAAAATTCGGCAGTAGGCGTCCAGGATCTCGGTCCACCAATAGGCACGCTCAACCGTTTCCCCGTAACTGACGGTACCGTGATTCGCGAGGATAATGACGTTGGAACGTTCGACGAACGGGATAATGGTGTCGGCGAACTCTTGTCCACCTGGCGTTTCGTAGCGCGTGATGGGGACATCCCCCAGGAAGACCTCCACTTCAGGAAGGATGCACTGGGGAATCGGTTCGCGGGCAATTGCAAATGCGGTCGCATGCGGCGGATGGCAATGCACCACACTCTTCAGCTCCGGACGCTGCTTGTAGATCTCCAGGTGTAACAGCGCCTCGCTGGAACGCTTCTTTCGGCCCGACGTCTGATTACCCTGCATATCGATTGTGGCGATGTCATCGGGCTTCAAGAAACCTTTGGAGTGCATTGTGGGAGTACAAAGTACTTCGTGGTCACTGATGCGCACGGAGATATTACCGTCATTGGCTGCCGCAAATCCCTTGTTGTAGATGCGACGTCCAATTTCACAGATATCTTGTTTGGTCTTATGTACATTCATCATGAGTTGTCCGTCAGCAGTCCCTTTCAAGATCTGAGATAGAAATGTCGACTTGATCGAAAATCGCCGCGTTATAGGCGTCAACTGGTTTGATTTGCGGGCGAAACGGTTGGGCCGCTTCCGGCCCTTCACTCAAGCCAATTCGATGGCCTAAATGCGCACCCAGTTCATCCCAAGCAACAAGTATTTCGGTTCCCTCTGGCTTCTCGTTTACCATTTGCTGGAGCGTCAGCGGTTGCACTAATTTCAACCGCGCACCTGAAAATGATGGGTGGCATCGATTCAATGTCACAGTGCCAATCACTTCTGCGATACGCATACTGGAATGCACTCCCTTAACCCGGCGACCCCACAGTACCCTGTCTGACTAACTCAACATTGCGATCACGCAGTTCATCCCGAACCGACGGGGTGACAACCGCATCCGCTTTTACCACCAGTCTGCAAATGCCCTCAAGCCGGCCCGACAAAGTCGCCAAGGAAATGACTCGGGTATCGATTTCCAATTCAGATTCTCTGGCATCCTCCGCCGTTGTGACCCGTACACCCTGAGCTAACAACCGTCGCATGACTTCTGCGACGATCGTTTCGACCCAATCGGCATTACGGGCAGCAGAACTCATGCGTCTTGAATTCCCACAATGGTCCATCGAACTGGCGTTGCAATCTCTCCCAGCAGGGCCCGCGCTCCACGGCCGTCACTGGACAACATCACCGCTTGCCCACAGCCCGCCCCCACACCATCGATGGCCACCAGCGGCATACCGTCGGGTTGGCCAGCAACTCCCTGCGGTTGAACCACCAGCATTTTTTGACCTTCCAGTGAGGCGTGTTTGACAGTGCCATGCGCCAAACCCACCACGGTTCCCAGTTGCATCCACTCGCTCCTGTACTCGATTTACACTCCGCCTGCTTTGAATTTTCCACCGGTAAACGAGCAAACACCTGTTGCTTAATGGTCCGCTTTTCCCAAGATCCACAAATCCTCAATCATCGAACAACGGCGTTCACGAGTGAACGTCAGCGGCGTGGTCACTCCTTCTCCTGTCGGACCAGCGATTGAGAAAGACAAGTAGCCCTCACCCCCCAGTCCAAGGGCAGCCATGCAAGGCCCATTCTTGACGAATAAGGTGGTATCCATCACGCGACCCATACGTGTCATATTGCGCACGTCATTGGAGTGAATAATGCTGGTGTGTCGGAATCCGTGCTCATAGTATCGTGCCTTTTCAATCGCCTCGTCGACATCACGGCAACGTACGAAAGGCACAAAAGGCATCATCTGCTCAACGGGGACGAACGGATTGGATTCGTCCGTCTCGCCAAACACCAGCTCGACATCGGATCCAATCGATCGACCCGCCGCTCGCGCCAGTACCTGCGCATCCTGCCCCAGAAACTCTCGGCTGGCTGCGTCATGTTTGTGGTCACCCTCACCAACACTGACAATCGCCTGATCGGTCAATCGATCGATTTCTCCCGTTGTCAAACGTGTCGCGCCCGCCTTTTCCATGGCTGCGAGCATGCGATCACACACCGATTCCACTACGAATACTTCCTTTTCTGCGATACAGAGCAGGTTGTTGTCATAGGCAGCGCCTTGGATGATACTCCGCGCGGCCCGATCGAGATCCGCCGTTTCATCGACCACGACCGGAGGATTTCCAGGACCCGCGACGATCGCCCGCTTGCCACTATTCAACGCAGCGCGGGCAACTCCCGGACCACCAGTTACGCAAATCAAGGCAATCTGACGATGCGAAAAGAGCGCTGCTGCCGTATCCAGTGTTGGTTCGGCAATCACGCAAATCAGATTGTCGATACCCACGTCGCGGGCAATGGCTTGATTGAATCTCTCCACTCCAACAGCTGCTACCTTCTTGCCACTAGGGTGCGGATTTACAACCAGCGTATTGCCTGCGGCAATCATGCTGACTGCATTGCCAGTAATGGTCGGGAGCGAATGTGTCACCGGCGTGATGGCACCAATCACACCAAACGGAGCGTGCTCAATAACTGCCAGACCACGATCACCGCTATAGACTTCGCTCCGCATGAACTCCACACCAGGTGTCTGCTCACCCAGGGTTTTTAACTTTTCGATCTTGTGTTCAAGTCGCCCAATTTTTGTCTCTTCCATTTCCATCGTGCCCAGTTCTACCGACTGCTCGATGGAAATCCGCCGAATGTGTTCAATGATCCTCTTGCGATCCTCCAGACCGCGGTGCGAAAGTTGTTCAAACGCTTCGCTGGCGGCGGCAACCGCTTCATTGACATCCTCGAAGACCCCGTGGCGACCGGCATAACTGGCCCCCTGAATCGGTGGAATCTGGCCGACTTCGGCCAGGACTTGAGCTACGACATCACGAATCACGGTTTCACTAACTTGCATGCGATTGGTCTACCTGTATTGTTTGGTCGTACCTGTCATGTCTGGTCGTACCTGTCATGTTTAGTGGTAATGGTTTATTCGAGACGGATCGAAGAGCCAGGCGGTGGGAAACTTCAGTGGCGATTCGAGAACCACCTGTTCACCTCTACTCCTCTTCGCGCGAGTAAACACTTTGCTGGTCGACATGCACCTGGTCGACAATACCAACGACGACGGTGTCAATGGGCGCCTCCCGGGTCTCGGGCGTTAACCGAGCACTCGACCCTTGAGTCAGTAATACATAGTCTCCTTCACCGGCACCGAGCCCATCCACAGCCACAAGTGTGCGTCCGGTCGAAACCAGACTCCGGCGCTGGTCTGCTTCGAGCCGATACGGCTCGACGATCAGCAACTTGTGGCCCACTAAAGAGTCCGTTTTCTGCGTCGATACCAACGAACCAGTCACCTTGGCAACAAACATGTCCGCTCCTTGGGCATTCAATACTAGCTCAGCCTTAGAGCTCACGACCTCTGTGTTTCGATAACTCCGTGTTTTTCCAGATCCCACTCGTGCGGAATCTCTAATTCTCGTTCAACAGCGCTTGCGCCTGGCGGGCAACAATCAGCTCTTCGTTGGTTGGTACAACCCAAACTTGCGTCCTGCTGGAAGCCGTGCTGATGCAACGTTCTGACTGCACAGCTGCGTTTGCGTCGACGTCCAGCTCAATCCCCAATTCACCCAGATCGGCACAAACTGCCGCTCGAACGTGCGCGCTGTTTTCGCCGATGCCACCGGTAAACGCGATCAGATCCGCACCACCCAATTCAACAAGCAAACCACCCAAATAACGACGCACCTCACTGACAAACACATCCAGCGCCAACCGTGCATCGGCGTGTCCCTGGCCGGCCGCCTCTTCCAAATCTCGGACGTCGCCGCTGAGACCGCTGAGACCCAGCAATCCTGAGCGACTGGCCAAATCGGCCAGTACGTCTTCCAACGACTTTCCCGTGGCCCGCATCATGAGTGGCAACACAAACGGATCAAAATCCCCTACACGGTTGTTGTGGGGAATTCCCGTTTGCGGACTCATACCCATCGTGGTGGCCACACTACGACCGCCACGCATGGCACACAGACTACTAGATCCACCCAGGTGACATGAAATCACGCGCGCTGTCTGGTCGTCCAGCAGCTGACCACAGCGAAAACCGATAAAACGATGACTGGCTCCGTGAAAACCCCAGCGCTTAATGTGCCATCGATCGCCCCACTCTCGAGCGACTGCATAATACTTCAACCGATCGGGAATCGTCTGGTGGAAACCCGTCTCGAACGCTGCCACCAAGGGAATGCTCGGAAAACGCTCCGAGAGCCTTCTCATCGCATCGATATACGGCGGGTTATGTGCCGGAGCGACAGGACTCATTTCCTGCATCGCCTCCAATACCGAATCCGTCACACGCTGCACCCCACTCACGCCGCCGCCATGGACCGCTTTGAATCCAATCGCGGCAACTTCCCCGGCATCCGTCAGGCAACCCCGCTGGGGGTCAGTCAACTGCTCCAGACATATCTGCACAGCGTCGGCGTGGTCGCGAACCTGGCCAGTGGTCTCCGTTCGCTGGTCACCCATTTCGACAAAACAGTCGCTTTGATCAGAACCAATACGCTCGATTCCGCCGCGCGCAAGCTGCTGCTCACTGGCCATATCCAGCAGTCGATATTTGAAACTGGTCGATCCCAGATTGGCCACCAAGATTTTCACACCCGACTCCTTCCCTTGACCCATTTCAACCTCGCGCGACCCCACGCGCGGTGCGTCCATTCCTCAACGCAGGTAATGGTCCATGAGACCTTCGGCAGGGCGGGCAATGACATGGCTGCTGACCAGTTCACCCACTTGATTGGCCGCATTGGCACCTGCCTCAACGGCTGCCCGAACGCTACCCACATCACCTTGTACGACTGAGGTAACCAGTCCACCGCCAATGTCCACGCGCTTGACAATGTCCACATTAGCCGCCTTGGCCATTGCGTCGGACGCTTCAACCAAACTAATCAAGCCACGTGTTTCCACGAGTCCAATTGCATTCTGCATAACGTGGTTCTCTTTCTATCTAGTGTGTTTTCAAAGAATTGTTACTGCTGGGTCTCGACCATTCACTCTGAATCAGCCGCGCCAGGAACTCTATCCCAGGGATGCCTGTGGTAGCGTGGGTTATCGTCCCTCGATCCCCATGGGGAACCGGGGCAGTACCACCACTAACCGGACGCCTTCCCTCTGCCACGTGGTGCCGGCAAGACTGAACCCAGGTCTTCGTGAGGTCGCGGGATGACCTGGACACTGACCACGTCACCAATACGTCCGGCCGCGTTCGCGCCGGCATCTGTAGCTGCTTTTACCGCCGCCACATCACCCGTCACAAATGCCGTTACCAATCCACTGCCAACCTTGTCCCAACCCATAAATTGGACATTGGCGGCTTTCATCATGGCATCCGTTGCCTCCAGCAGGGCTATAAACCCTTTGGTTTCAATCATCCCTAGCGCTTCAAGTGCTTTCGCCATTAAACAGATCTCCCCAATAGAGTTGTCCTGCAGACATTAATTACATCGTCATTTCCAAGTTCCAACCGCGCAGGGCTCGGTTGACTTGCCGTCTCACTTCCCATGCCCTGTACAGCTACATGGCTTCTTCTGCTTTTCCTGGTGTACGAGTTCAACCTTGGTGGCGCCGTCCAGATAGACCGCATTTCCCTCATCGGTATCGATGTGAACTTCCAACTTGCTGGTCGCATCTGCGCGCACCAGCAGGTCTTCCAGCAGCGTGGTACAAAAAGGTGATTCAATACGTAGATTGATTAGATCACCATTCTGAACACCCAAACGCTCGGCTTCAGCAAAACACATGTGCACGTGTCGCGCTGCGCGAATAACACCCCGTGCAAGTTCCACCACTCCCTCTGGACCCACCAGAACGCAACCGGGGGTCTCTGCGAGGTCGCCGCTATGCCGCACCGGTACCTGCAATCCCAACGAGATGGCATCGGTAAATGCCAATTCCACCTGGCTTTCAGGCCGGGTGGGCCCCAAGACACGCACTTTCTCGATCATCCGCCGCCGTGGCCCCACGACCATTACGGTCTCTTCAGCCGCATAGAAACCGTCCTGGTATAGTTCCCGCATCGGCGTCAATTGGTGGCCCGCACCAAACAGCGTTTCGACATGTTCGTCACTCAAATGACAGTGTCGCGCTGAAATGCTGACCACTAACTCACCTGGACTGCCTGTGTCGGCCGCTGATTCTGTCTGACCTGCGACAACCCGCCGAACGATTTGTTCAACAAGGGTACGATCGATGGTGGTTAACTGTGTCATAGGTTGATGTTCTGTAGTGAATGGATCTATGTCGCGCCCGCAGGAGTCTGGACTGCGCACTGGTTACTCGATCTTCTCCGTACCGCTGGCCTTCCCAAGCACCAGCTCAACACCCGCGTCGAGCAGTCGGCTGCACCAGGTTTTCTCCACCGCATCGTCAACCACCAGGCAGTCGACATCCCCCAAATCGCACAGATGAGCCAGGCTCGCATGGCCAAATTTGGCACTGTCTGCCAGGACAAAAACTTCATCCGCTGAAGCCATCATGACGCGTTCTGTTTCAACCAATAACAGGTTGCTGTTGTAGTATCCGCGTTGGTTAATTCCGGCGACGCTCAAAAACGCGCGGCGCACGTTCAGGTCGGCCAACATTTGATTGGCATAGGGACCCAGCGAAACTCCAGTTCGGCTGTGTACGTAACCACCAACCAGCACTAAATCAACGCTGTCACTGGACATGAAAAGTGTTGCCACGGGAAGCGAATTGGTGACGATCTGGAGCGGTCTTTCGATTAATTGCTGTGCCAGTTCATAGGTCGTACTTCCGCCATCCAACAAAATGGTATCCCC
>CAZITS010000002.1:0-33459 GCA_964542185.1 uncultured Pirellulaceae bacterium | reverse complement strand
CAGGCACTGGAAGTCACCCCGTCAGAAATCCTGTTTTCGAGTCCTGACGAAAAAGTCGAATTGCGCGCCGTGGCGGTGTGGGAAGATGGCACGCGTGAAGATGTCACACCGCTCTGTCGTTTCCGAACGAATGACGACTCGATTGCCACTGTTGGGGAAGATGGTCGTGTCCACGCGGGAGAGGCTGGCGATACCCATGTCGTTGTATTTTATGACAACGGTGTTGTTCCCGTTCCTGTCTTGCGCCCAGTGAGTGATCTGGTGGAGGACCGCTATCCGGATGTTGCCACACATACCCGAGTTGACGAACTGGTTGTGACCAAACTCAGGAAACTGGGTATTGTCCCCTCGGAATTGTCTAGCGATGTGGATTTCCTGCGTCGCGTTCATCTGGATCTAACCGGTACCTTGCCGACCGTCCGAGAAGTGAAAGCGTTCTTGGCGGACACGTCTTCCGAGAAACGATCGCGTACCATTGAGACGTTACTTGAAAGTCCTGGTTACGTCGCCTGGTGGACGACCCGGCTCTGTGATTTTACCGGCAACAACGATCAGCAACTTAACAACGTCTTGCCCCCCATGCAGGGAAAGCGAAACGTTGCCAGTCAGGCCTGGTTTGATTGGATTTTCAAGCGCGTGTCTAACAACACGCCTTACGACGAGCTGGTCGCTGGTGTGGTGACTGCAAAGAGCCGTCGAGAAGGACAGAGCTATCGTGAATTTTGTGACGAAATGAGCGCGGCAATGCGCGGTGACGACGGGAAGTCGATGGCCGATATGGACTCCATGCCTTTCTATTGGGCCCGGCGTGACTTCCGAGCTCCAGAGCCGCGGGCGATTAATTTTGCCTATGCATTTCTGGGTATCCGCATCCAATGTGCCCAATGTCACAAGCATCCATTTGACCAATGGTCGAAACAGGATTTCCAACAATTTACCGCGATTTTCAGCCAGCCGACTTCCAGCAATGTCAACAATCTCGCACAGATCGCTCGCCAGCGACCGCAAATCAAGAGCGACCTGGAGCAGATCATGGGCGAGCTCGCAATCGATCAGAATCTGCGAGGCGGGAAGTTGCGCAAGGAGTTGGGGAATCAACTTGCAGAGGGCAAGACAATTCCGTTTCCAGAGGTGTTCGTGAATGCTCGGGGTAAAGGCAGGAGACGAGGAAAAGGTCGCAAGCGAAAGGCGGCACCAGTGGTCGCACGTATTCTGGGCGAGGAGCGACTCGATACAAAAGCCCATACGGATTTGCGGGTTCCATTAATGGAGTGGCTCCGCAGCTCTGACAATCGTTACTTCGCCAGCGCCTTTGTCAATCGAGTTTGGGCTAATTACTTCAATGTCGGGATAGTCGATCCGCCAGATGATATGAGTCGCGCCAATCCTCCCAGCAATCGCCAGCTGCTCGAGTTCTTGTCTCGGGGTTTTGTTGACAGTGGTTTCGATATGAAGTGGGTCCACAGGACGATTCTGAATAGCCAGACTTATCAGCGAAGCTGGCAACCCAACGAAACAAACGCCCAGGACGAACGCAATTTCAGCAAAGCGATTTTGCGGCGTTTGCCGGCCGAAGTCGCCTACGACGCACTGGTCATGGCGACGGCATCTGATGAGCAGGCGGAGTCGATCAGCAAGAATCTTGACGGCCGCGCGATCGCAATTGCAGCGTCCAGCGGTCGTTATGCAAATCGTAACCCTGCAGGATTTGCTCTGCGCGTTTTCGGCAGGTCCGTACGTGAGAGTAATTGTGATTGTGATCGGGCTGACGATCCGAGCTTATTGCAGACGGTGTTTTTGCGGAATGACCGGGATGTCTTGGCGATGATTGATCGCCGTGATGAAGGCTGGCTGGATCAGGTAGCACAGGCCTACGAGCTAAGCCGCCCGACTCCTCGTTTTTCACAGTCCCAGACGAAGCAGCGAAGGTCTTTGGGTAGGCAGATTCGGAAACTGCAAAAACAGATCAAAAACCAGAAAGAGGCTGACCAGTCCGGGGAGTTGGCGAAGTCGCAGAAACGTCTGGCGATGCTGAGGGCACGCTTGCGGCGGTTGAACAAGGCGGGTGCCGCTACTGGGCCGGCGGTCCAGAAAGAAGTGGCGACTTCGGAAATCGTGCAGGAAGTCTATTTGCGGACTTTAAGTCGTTACCCAACAGGACACGAATTGGAGCGATGTCAGACATATATCCGTGACGCAGAAGATACGCTGAATGGTATTCGTGGTGTTCTGTGGGCACTGTTGAACACCAAGGAGTTCATTGTCAATCATTGAGTTTTGCGTTTGCCAGATCTCTGTTTGGCTGGTGCCTGCTCTTGTTGCGGAAGTTTTTTTGTTCTAGCGCCGTGTTCGGTGTTTGATACCACCTGTGTCGATTGAAGAAGGAATCCTCGGATGGCCGTGCATTTAACCTGTGATGGAGTCAAGCGGCGGGATGTTCTCAAAGTGGGAATGGCGGGCGCTGCCGGTATGACTCTGGCAAATTACTTGCAGTTGGCCGACGCAGGGGAATTGGCCACAGCGAAGGCCCAGTCTGCGATTTTCATTAATTTGCAGGGCGGTCCTTCGCATTTGGAGACCTTTGACCTCAAGCCACAAGCCCCCTCTGAATTCCGTGGCACCTTTCAGCCCGTGTCAAGCAATGTGCCCGGTATTGAGGTTAGTGAGCATCTGCCAAAACTATCTCAATGTGCTGATCACTACGCCATTCTTCGTGGTGTGACCCACACGTTGGCAGCCCATCGCCTGGGGCAGGAGTACATCAACACAGGTTCACGTCCGCTCCCAGCACTCGAATACCCGGGATACGGTTCGGTCGTAACGAAAGAATTACCGGCCCCCGCCGATCTGCCCCCTTTCGTGGCCATTCCCAATACGAATCAACGGCCGGGTTTTCTGGGTGTGCAGTATGCGCCTTTCAGCACTGGTACGGCTCCGCAAGCTGGTCAACCATTTGGTGTACGAGGAATTTCGCTGGGCAATGGTCTGACGGTTTCCGAAGTTGAAAAGCGTGGTAATCTGCTAAGCGATTTAGATACAACATTTGACCGCTTGAAAGATAGTAGTCAGTTGCTGGATGGATTGGACCAGTTCAGCCAACAGGCGCATGCGATCATCACATCGCGACGAGCGCGAGATGCATTCAATATCAATAAAGAATCGCCGGCCTTTGCGCGACCCTTTGGCGAATCACCTTTTGGTACCAGTTGTTTGTTGGCGACTCGATTGGTGGAATCTGGTGTGCGTTTCGTTACCGTTACTCTCGGTGGCTGGGATACCCACCAGGATAACTTCAGTCGCCTGAAAGAGAAATTATTGCCCCCGCTGGATGAAGGCTTGTCCTCGTTGTTGACGGGCCTTTCCCAGAAAGGTCTGTTGGAATCAACAGCTGTTTTTGTCACAGGTGAATTTGGTCGCACCCCAAAGATCAACCAGAAAAGTGCTGAAGGCGGCCGTGACCATTATCCGCGTTGTATGTTCATGTTGCTCGCCGGCGGGAGTATTCGCGGCGGCCAGGTGGTTGGGAAAAGCGATGAGAAAGCGACTGGACCCGAGGATGAAGGCTTTTCACCGGATGATGCGGCGGCAACGTTTTACCGTAATCTAGGGATAGATCATACGCGTGAATACCATTCCAACACCGGGCGTCCGATTTCGATTGTGCGTAACGGGTCGGTGATCGAACAATTGTTTTCTTGAACGACCCCACTCGACTTGCGTTGTGTGGTTATTAGCTGTGTGGTTAAGGGTCCGTTCATTTCATCAACAGGTTCTCTTCTCCAGGAGTTCGTTTTATGAAACGTGTTGTGACAACTCTGGCAATGATGGTGTTGATTGCACTGGTTGCCGCTCCAGCCATCACCGCTGAGGCGGACAAGAAAAAGAAGAAGAAAAAAAATCGCTCCCGGGCGACGCGCGTGGTACCGCGGCTAGATAGACAATTGGGTGCCTTGGAGCTGAGTGATGAGCAAAAGGCCAAACTAAAGGAGCTGCGAGCGTCGTTAGCACCCAAACTGGTAGCAGCTCGTAAAAAAGGAAAGCTCTCCAAAACACAACGTGAAGCGAGATCGCAGGCACAAAAAAAGGCGAAGTCAGAGGGTAAAAAGGGAAAGGCCGTCCGTGCTGCGGTCGCAGCTGCAGCGGAGTTGACTGACGATCAGAAAGCAGCTCAAGCTGAGATACGAAAGTTACAAGGTGAGTATCGTCGCGGCGTCATGGGGATGTTGACCGCGGATCAGATTGCGAAAGCCGGGATCAAGCAGCCGAAGAAGAGAAAGAAGAAGAAAAAGAAGAAGAAAGATCAAGCGGCCGCATAGTCGTATGGCTTTTTGCTTCAATCGCTGCAAATTCTAGAGCAACTTAGAATCTGGTAATGTCAGGACAGCCGGCTCCGTTGCGGAGCCGGCTGTTTTTGCGCGCAGGGTAATTTGCCAGGACTGACGGAAGAGTGACGGGGCTACCGTCGGGAATCAACCGATCTTGCTCTTCAGTTCGCGCAGGAGCGAGACCGCCTGCCCGATATCCGCTTTCTGGCGTTCAGGGTCTTCTGCGATTTCTCGCTCGATGGTCAATGGCCCGGTGTAGCCGATTGCATCGAGCGTACGCAGGTAATTTTCCATTCCTACTGCCCCGTCACCGAGCGGAACTTCGCTTCCCCACGTCTCACCGGGCTGGTCGGACCAGGTGCCATCTTTGCAGTGCACACTGTGGACGAGGTTGCCAATTTTCTGCAGCGCATCGATGGGTTCCCCGGTTCCGTAAAGGATCATATTGGCGGGATCAAAGTTGACAAACAAATTGTCGCGTTCGACATCACTGATGAACTGGAGGAGACCTTCGGCGGATTCTTGGCCGGTTTCCAAGTGTAGATCCTGGTTGTTTTGTTTGCAGTGATCCAATAAATCCTGGGTTACGTCAAGAACTTCTCGATAGAGTGGCGCACTGGTGTCGTGGGGGATGAATCCCAAATGGAGTGCCACGACGTCGCAGCCCAATAATCGGGCGAAGTCGGAGATTTCCTTCATTTCGCGTGCCCGTGCCGCGCGCGTTTCAGGTGGTACCAGCCCGACAGTTTCCAGAACCGTGGGAATGTCGGCATAGCTTTCACCCTCAAAACCACCGAATACCGCAGTGAGTGAAATTCCCAAGTCATCGATGCGTTTCAGAAATTGGTTTGCGTTTTCCTGGGTCCGAGTCGATTGTGCAGGCGCGTGTAGTTGAATGGTCGGCACATTTAGTTCGTGAGCGACTTCCAGTTTGACACCTAATCCCGCGTCGACGCTGGTAAATACACCAATGGGCCATTTTTCCACGATGAAGTCTCCTGGGTGATCAATCGGCCGCCAGCGGCTGGACGGCTGGGCGAATGTGTGAATTTAGACGGCAGCTATTTTAGCTTGCCCGAGAACGGCTTGCAGTCGCCGTCACGGTGAAATGTCGGAATTGGTCGGGAGGATTCAATCGCAGCGGGGATCAACTGTCGCTCCCTGTCTCAAGTACCGCCATAAACGCTTTTTGTGGAATGTCGACCTGCCCGATCGACTTCATCCGCTTTTTTCCTTCGCGCTGTTTCGCCCAGAGCTTTCGTTTGCGTGAGATGTCGCCACCGTAGCACTTCGCCGTGACATTCTTGCGTAGCGCAGGAACGGTCTCGCGGGCAATGACACGCGTGCCGATTGCTGCCTGGACTGCGACTTCAAACATGTGCCGGTCCAGCTCACTTTTGAGTTTCTTGACGATGGCCCGTCCCCGGCGCTCGGCGTCTGATTTCTCACAGATGATGCTCAACGCGTCAACACGGTTGCTATTCACGAGGACGTCGACGCGCACCAGGTTCGCGGCCACATATCCCGTCAGATCGTAGTCCATCGTGCCGTAACCACGCGTGACACTTTTCAATTTGTCGTGAAGGTCGTAGATCACCTCCGCCAAGGGCAGGTCATAGGTCAGGATCGCACGAGTGGGAGAGAGATATTCGGTGTCTCGCTGGACACCTTGTCGTTCCTGACAGAGTTTCATCACCGGGCCAATGTAATCAGCCGGCAGGATCACACGCACACGCACGATTGGTTGTCGGAACTCAGCAATTTCCCCGCTGTCGGGGACTTCCTGCGGCCGGTTGATTTGCAGTGTATCACCACGTTGCGTGAGGATTTCATAGGTGACGTTGGGGGCAGTCTGGATCAGGTCGATATTGGATTCCTGTTCAAGGCGTTGCTGAACAATTTCCATGTGTAGCAAACCGAGGAAACCGCAGCGAAACCCGAATCCCAGTGCGTCGCTGGTTTCTGGTTCGAAGTCGAAGCTGGGATCGTTGATCGATAATTTCTCCAGCGCGTCACGCAATTGCGAAAAATCCTGTCCATCCGATGGGTAGAGTCCGCAATAGACCATGCGTTGCGGCTCCTGGTAGCCTGGCAGTGCGGGAGCCAACTGCCGCGGATCGGCGATAGTGTCCCCAATATGTACCTGGTCCATCGATTTGATATTGCAGATCAGGTAACCAACCTGGCCGGCATGGAGCAGGGCACACGGCTGTTTTGTGGGAGCGAATTGACCTAGTTCCAGTACTTCGTGCGTGGTCTCTCCACGAAGAAAACGAATTTTCTGTCCTTTTTCGATTTTCCCATTCATGATTCGCACATACGTAATCGCCCCGCGGAATTCGTCGTAGTGAGAATCAAAGACCATCGCTTGGAGAGGCGCTTCGGGATCACCTTCTGGGGGTGGAACGGTATCGATGGCCGCCTCGAGTAACGCTTCAATACCGACACCCGTTTTCGCACTGACACGAAGAATTTCGGTCGATTCAAATCCGAGAGATTGTTCCATTTCCTGGCTTACGGCGTCCGGTTGTGCATGCACCGCATCAATCTTGTTGATGACGGGGATGATTGCCAGGTCGTGTTCCAGTGAGGCGTAAGCGTTGGCAACGGTTTGGGCCTGGATTCCCTGAAAGGCATCGACAAGCAGCATTGCACCTTCGCAACATGTTAACGATCTGGAGACTTCGTAATGGAAATCGACATGACCTGGCGTATCGATCAAGTTGAGTTCATAGGTGTCGCCATTGCGGGGATAATACATGACAACGGCACGTGCTTTGATCGTAATTCCACGAGCCCGCTCGAGCTCCATGTCGTCCAGCAGTTGCTCCTTCATCTCTCGCTGCGAAACGGTGCCCGTGTATTCGAGCAAGCGGTCGGCCAGAGTGCTTTTGCCGTGGTCGATGTGGGCGACAATACAGAAGTTGCGGATCAAATGGCCGCTGGTCGGTGGCATGGCGTTGGCAACGTGGCTAATGCGTCACAGTGAATGTGCTGGAAATCCCTCGGAAAATTACGTAGCTCTCGGGAAGAGCCCAGTCGCGGCACCAAACTCTATTCGATACCGCATCGACGGTTGCGACGGCAGTTGACACAAGACTTGTTGGCTTCTTTGAGAACCAAGGTCGCCAGATCGGTCAACACCGGCACAGACCAGCCGCGCTGGATTCTAGCGGTAGTCCGCAAATCCCGCCACAAGGGATCTGATGCTAGGTGGGGACTCCGTCGAGCGGTGGCAACCACGACGACGTGGGCGGAAACAGCCGTTGGGCAGTTTCTGCAGCGACACGGGTTGATGCCGTCAGGCGTTCTGGGTCCATTGCCTCGGCCACGTTGAGATGTCCCAGCAATAATTGAGCCAGTTGTTTGCGTTGCATACACAAGTAACTGCGGCCCAGTTTGCCACGCTCGATTCGCGAGGTGCGTCGGCTCAACACGATTCGGAATTTCTCGTCGTCACACTGAATTCCCAGCTCGAGTGGCAGAGGCATTTGGGCCTGTTTAGCACGTCGATGGAAAAGAGGAGCCAGGCGGCGCAGCAACTTGAGTGGCTCCAGCAGTTTGACCATCCAGACCATGTTGTGCGCTGCAAGACCACCGTGGTATTGACCACCTGCTTCGACCAGCACTTGATGTAATGGGTGGTGGCGAGGTGCATCCAATCGCACCGGGTGGTGATCCCGTTCGATGGCGTCGCCACAGGCTCGCTCCATGAGTTGAGCTGCTGCCTGTGGATATTCAGCCGATGTCATCAGCTCCAGAATCCGACCATCCTTGACCACTGCGTAACCTACGATTGGTTTAAGTTCTTCGTCCAGTTGCAACTTATCCGGGCCATCGATCGCTACATAGATGCTGTCATAGCCACGGCGGCTGATAAGCCACCGCCAATAGGCTTCGTTACGAACTAGTGGTCCGTAAGTTCCCACGGTGTTTTCTTCATACAGGCGATACAGGGCTGCTTCTTCAAAATGTCTCCATAAGCGGATGCTCAGGCTGGGTGGGGTGACTTTTTCCATCACCCAGGCATCAGGCTGGCGGGTCTGGTGGCCATTGAGTTTGGAGAGAATGTCCCGGGCACCAGCTTCTGAATAGCTGTGTCGCCCACAGACGACCCAACCTCGTTTTGCAAACCACTCTGGTCGATGCGTACGCAATAAACCAAAGTCGGCTCCTTCTGCAGCCATCTGCACATCTGCGGCCTGTAGCAATTCGTTTGCACAACCCCGTTGGCGATATTCTGGGAGTGTCGCCAGGTCATGCACGCCTGCAAATGGTAGATGCAGATTCTCAAATTGCATTTCGTGCTTGGTCAAACGTACGTGTGAAACAATTTGTGAACCACGTTTGACCAGTAACCGATCGGTCCACTCGTACAACGAGTCCTCTGTTTGCGCGTGGAATTCGGCAAGGGACGGTTGTTGGAAGATGCTAACCAGGAACGAATGAATCAAGGTCTGGTCAGCGGCGCTGGCAGGAGTGACATGTGGTTGGAAGTCTCGCCACATTGTATTGGCGTCTGACTTCGCGACTCTCGACCGCGGCGCACGTAAATCCACCGGGACTGCGGAGCTCATCACAGACTCCTTTCCTGATTGCAAGTCGATCCATCTACAACTCCGATGCGAATCAGGTTACCGACTTTTTCTCAGACTTCCAGTAGGAAGGCGAAATTCTGTGAGATAATTCTGTCAAGAACCAGAGGTTCGGGGATCGTTCTCCGCAGCCGATTTAGCCAGATCAGCAACCTCATCCAGGAGCGGTTGCAGTGTTTCTTCGGGAAACAGGCAAAATGCGTATTCTCGAGAGCCGAGAATTTGTTCCTGGCGGACTTCTTGCAGTGTCCGTTCGCGTTCTTCCTGTAACGCCGAACGCTGGTCTACTACGAATCGCTGGAGTTTGGCGTTGGCTGTTTCAATACCGCGGTGCCGCGGTGCCCGTTGTCCGCGTGGCAGGTTGGTACGTACCCACTTGTGCTTTTCCTCGATCAACGCCTGCGTGTGTTCGTCGGACTTGAGATGGCGTTCCGCGTGGAAACGCAGTTCACGCAATTGACGATCGATGTTACGAAGTGATACTGCGGCGGTTTTAGTTTTGATGACGGGTAGCCATACCGTCGCAGTGGCGGTCAGAAAAGATGGGGGCTGAATGCCAAAAAATCGCGTCATCAAGATGTCCGTCAGCTGGTCATATTTGTCTCCGCCAATGCCGTGGATGAACAGGTCTGCAAGCATCAGGCGGATGGACATCGTGGTGGTAACGGCGCGCGGCCGGATGGTTACCCCGCTGCTCGACAACTTGACTAACTGGGTGACCGCATCACTGCCGAGGCTGTCGCTGTGCAAGGAGAGCACGGTTCGAAAGTCTTGGTGGTCGGACAGTTCCAGACCTCGGCTCACGCTGCGGACATGCAACGCACGCCGCCGCGGATCATTGTGGGTCCAGACCCAGAATGGCGCCTCCAGCCACTCATCACGCTGCTTGAGATTCGGGAATGGGTGCGCGTGACTACGGATCCGATTGACGATTCGGTATTCCTTCAAGGCCTGATTATGCAGCAGCACAAAACGAGGGAGATTTGCCAGGAGATGAACTGTGAACCAATGGAAAGACTCGGTTTGGCAGAGGTGGCTCAGGGGAACTTCCAGCGTATCCATGTTCCAGCGCGCTTCGAGTTGGTGTCGCGCTTGCGCCAAGCGTTGCCCCAGATTGTCCGTGCGTTTGGCGGACAGGAGTGCCTCCGCCCAAAGGGGTTTGATGAGCGGATTCTTGATTAGAGATGTAATATTGTCGGCAACTCGATCACCAAAAGTTGAGAACGCGTCAGCATCGAGTACTGTGCGTCGCTCAAAAGGAAGTGGAAGTGTGTTTTGATCGCAAGCCAGGTGGTTGAGGCGGATTTGTGTGCGCGGTCCATGGGGAACTGTGATGGACGGGCTGGGGCAGAGGTCGTTGTCGATGATGACGTTGAGGGCTGTGCCCTGGACACTGCGGGCGACTTCAGAAAGAACAAAGTTCTTGAACCAGACACCTGGGTGGAAGAGCCAGGGTTGATGCCCCGAGAGCAGTAGAGGTTGTTCAGTCCGGCTTGCCGTGTCCGGCGTCTTTTTCTGGGAAGGCAGATCCCGGTACTGCGCCGTATACTGCGCGGCGAGTCTGCAGCTATCCAAGCGAGCCGCCGCGCGCAGATCTTGCAGGGAGCGACCTTGAAGGTCATATACCGTTTCAGACAGTTGCTGTGTGTTGCGCCACATTCCCTGGATCGCGTCGGGAATAGCAGGGTCCAAGAGTTTTTCGCCTGGTAACGCTGGCGCACGCAAACGTTTGTATACCAGCTCGCCGGCCGGCGCTTTCATGCGCTGCCCTCTTGGCACAGTGCCTCTTAAACCGCGGTGTCGGATGTGGATTTGGACAGACTACGATTGAGTACCTTTTGGTAGTAGTCGATCCGGGTTTGAACATCGTCCAGTTGTCCACCAAACGACCTTGCTTCGTCCAGGTAAATTAACGGAACTTCCAGCTCTTTGATGGAAAGCCCGGCCGCCGCCGCGGCGACCCATAGTTCTAGCGGCATACCGTAGCCGTCTTCACTCAACTCTAATTTTGCAAGGGCAGTGGTGCGGTATGCCTTGAAACCGCAGAACGCATCGGTCAGCGCCAAATTGAGCCGACGATTCAGTTCCGTTGTGATCTGCTCATTGACCCGCCGCCGTTCGGGAGGTGGCGCATTGTCTTCAGGAAATAGTTCCAGATATCGGCTACCCGAGACAATATCATAGTCGTGGCTGGCCTGAACGAAGCGTGGAATGCGTTGTGGTTCGTGCTGTCCGTCACAGTCAATCGTAATGATTACGTCAAACCCACGTTCAGTTGCGGCTCCAAATGCGGTTCGCAAGGCGGCCCCGTAGCCGCGGTTGGCGGGATGAGAAATCACGTGTACATCGTCCCGGCGTGCCAGCAATTCGGCAGTCCCATCGGTCGATCCGTCGTCAACGACCAGTACGTCCGAACTGAAGTGACAGACCTGGTCGAGAACCGAGTTGAGATGGCGCGCCTCGTTGTAGACGGGCAACGCGGTGAGTGAACGGTAGGTCATCTCGGCGAGCGGGGAATGGTAGGGACAAGTTGTAAGTGCTTTATTCTACTGCACGAGCCAGCCGGGCACAGTATCCGCAGAGATCTTTTCCCAGCCAATCGTGAAATTCCCGGCTGCGGAAGAATAGTCCTGGAAGCGGATCCTGGAGATCGACTCTAGTGCGTATGCGAGAAATGAAATACAGCCGTGAGATTGTGTGTGCGCGGAAAAACGATAAGGTGGTTCGATAAAGCGGATTTTACGTTGTGATTCGTGGTTGACACCAAGACGACGGGGTTCTCGTTTGGCCAATCGATGCAGCAATGGCCTGCTGCGCCTGCTTTGATACGGTGAGCGAGCGGATGAACTCCGAGACACATGATATCGCTCGGCTCGAACAAGGTGTGATACTCATCGACCACGGTTCGCGCCGGGACGCCAGTAATCAACTGTTACTGGAGGTCGTCGCGTTGTTTCGCGCACAAAACGACTACCGTATTGTTGAGCCGGCACACATGGAAATTGCAGAGCCCTCGTTGGCAACTGCCTTTGAGCGTTGTGTTCGCCAGGGTGCGGAATTGGTGATCGTCCATCCGTATTTTTTGCTGCCGGGTCGTCACTGGGATGAAGACATTCCCGCCTTGGCTGCTGCTGCTGCGCGGGATTACCCGGGGATCCGTTACCTGGTGACTTCACCACTCGGTTTGCACCCATTAATGGCGGAGATCATTCGCACTCGTATCGATGATTGTCTTGAGCAAGCACAGGGTCGCGGTGCGCGTTGTAAGATTTGTGAAGAGGGTCGCGCCTGTCGAATTGAGACGATGCCCGGATCGGGAGGCACTTCGACGCGTGTCTGAATTGCAGCATGCCCGCCGCCAAGGTACCGGTTGATAAAAGTCTGCGGTGGACGCGTGGCTCGCGGTCTCTCAGGATCAGTCAGGGCGCAAATCGCCACTGGCAACCTGTTCTTTAAATCGACGCAACGAGTAGCGAATTCCCTCCCGCAGGTTGGTTCTGGGCATCTGAGGAAATGCCGCCAGTGTTTCGCTTTCATCGAGATCGCATACGAATGGCATGGACGCGGCATCGGTTGCGACAGTGACATCGGCAGCGGAAGAGAATTCACTGGCCACTTCGCGCAGTAGTTCAAGAAACGTGGTGACCTCTTCTGTTTTTCCGCGCAAATTAAAAACGCCGTAACCGTTGAATGGCAGGATGGCTGCCTGGCCAAATCCGGCTGCGACGTCGTCGACGAAGTGGTAATGTTCGCGACCTTGGTAGGGCATTCGGTAAGGGGCCCCGAGTGCAGCCGATTTGATGGCTGTTGTCGGCGCGGACGTGAGCCCTTGGTCACGGCCGGGTCCATAGGTTGTGGCCAGTCGTAAACTGACTGTCGCAATTCCTGTTTGTTGATGGAAAGCCTGTGCAATTCCTTCGCCGGCGACCTTCCAATAGCCGTAGAGATTGGGTGGCAAGTATGCGGCAGTGGCGGAAACCGAATCGGTTGGATAGAGCGCCCGTTGTCCATAGACAGCGGCTGAGCTGGCGAACACAACGCGGTCGATCGGTGCCGATACTTCTGCAGCAGCTCGAAACAAATTCATCGTCCCTGTCACATTGACGTCCATTCCAACCAACGGTTGCGCTTGGCAATCAGGGGTTTGCAATGCTGCCAGATGAATGATCTGACGAGGCTGCGCTTGCTCGATTGCTTGACTCAGCTGCTCTAAATCGGTGACATCTCCGGCGACCCATTCCAGGCGGGAGTGGCAGGTTTTATCCAAGCGGCTTAAATCACGCCGACGACTGAAACCGACGATGCGGTCGATACCATGTTCAAGCAACCAGCGACAGGTAGCGGAGCCAATACAGCCAGTTGGACCTGTAATAAAAGCGGTGTTCATTGTGCGTCAACCCAATGGTGTGGAGAACAAACAACGCAGCGCAGTGGTCCAAACGTCTGGCCAGCTGCAAGCGATTACCGTAAGGGTGGCCCTCGGTCGATGTCCAGTCTCTGAGGGTTTGCTGACGCCTGCTCTGATTCGGGTGGCAAGCTCGTTGCGTGTTATATCAGATTCGTAGGAGAAGAATGTCCATTAAACCGGTTTGCTCGCATGGATCCAAGTCGTGTCTGTTTCAGTTCTCTAGTGATTGTCGCGTGGGATTTACAGCGGTATCAAAACGTACAGCTGGCGGTGAAGTTGCCGGTCAGACAGTGTGTCGAAATTCTTTCGATACTGGACGGATACATCGAGTAGTTGTCTGTTACCATTGCGACGCAGATGTTGGCCAGCCACAATACACGAATGCAAGAAAAGCTCGTGGTGTGATTGGCCACGAGTAGACGGGTCTTGATGCTCAATTTGCGTTGGGATTAAAGGCGGTGCGGACGAAAAGGAATCAGAATATGCCGGTGTGGTTTTTATCATTGCCCGTTGGGGCTCGCAGTGTTGTTGTATTTAGTGTTGTTGTGCACAGTGCCGTACTCACCGGTTTATGGGGAATGCCACTAGCGGCATCTGCGGAAAGTGATACTTTTGAATCGCAAGTTGCGCCACTGATTGCGGCCCGTTGTTTGGAGTGCCACAATCCGCGTGACCGTCAGGGTGGCCTGGATTTGACGAGCGGTCCGGCGGCGGCCAAGGGAGGAGAATCGGGAACAGTACTGGTTCCGGGGAAACCTGCCGATAGCCTGTTGATCCAGCGTCTGGTTGCAGGGGAAATGCCACCTCCACAAAAAGGCGAATCTCAAAAGCTGCCAGCAGTTGAAATCGCGGCTTTCGAGTCCTGGGTTCAGCGTGGTGGCGATTGGCCGAAAGACCGGATCCTGGATCGCGACGAGCGGACAAGTTCCGTGCGGGCAGGGCGAGATTGGTGGTCGCTGCAGCCGCCCCGTCGACCGCCAACACCCCCGGTGGCTCATGTGGATCGGGTACGCAATCCGGTTGATCAATTTGTGTTAGCCAGAATGGAGAAAGCAGGTCTCACACCAGCGCCTCCGGCTGACCGTCGAACGTTGATTCGCCGCGCTTCGTTTGATTTGCGTGGTCTTCCGCCAACTCCCGAGGAAATTGCTGCATTTGCAGGCGACAAGTCTACCGATGCGTATGAACGGCTACTCGACCGCCTGCTCCAATCCGAGCACTACGGTGAGCGCTGGGGGCGGTACTGGCTGGATCTGGTACGGTTTGCCGAAACCTGTGGATATGAACGTGATCAACTCAAACCAAATATTTGGCGTTACCGGGATTGGGTCATTGACGCGTTCAATTCGGACTTGCCGTATGATCGATTTGTCACCGAGCAGCTTGCAGGAGACGAGGTTCCCTGGCGCAATCAACAATCCGTGATTGCGACCGGAATGCTCCGCGCGGGGACCTGGAATGATGAACCCAATGACCCGTCCGATTATCTCTACGAACGGTTGCAGGACATGATCCATGCGACGAGTTCTGCGTTTCTGGGATTGACCGTCAAATGTGCGCGGTGTCATGACCACAAGTTCGACCCGATCCGGCAAACAGACTACTACCGGATTGGCAGCTTTTTCTGGGCGGGTTACATGGGGCAGGCGAATCAAGGCGGTCCCGACAAGAATCAATTGGGCGTGGATGCCTTTGGGTGGACCGACCGGGGTGCTGTGGTGGAACCGATTCGGTTGCTGATCAAAGGCGATCGCCAGCGGCCGGGATCGATTGTGGACCCAGGGTTTTTGTCGGCGATCACACAATTAGATCGGCCTTTGACGCTGCCTCCCGAAGGGAGCAAGACTACGCAGCGACGGTTGCAATTTGCCCGTTGGATGACTGATCGCGATCACCCGCTGACGGCGCGGGTCATAGTAAATCGATTGTGGCAGCATCACTTTGGTCAGGCCATTGTGAGAACTCCGAACAATTTTGGCTTCAAGAGTGACCCGCCGACCCACCCTGAATTGCTCGACTGGCTGGCCGTTGAGCTGGTGTCGGGTAATTGGCAGATCAAGCGGTTGCACAAATTGATCATGATGTCGGGAGTTTACTGTCAGTCATCGGCCCATCCACGGCACGAAGAGTTTGCCGAAAAAGACTTTACAAATCGTCTCTGGTGGCGTCAGAGTCGTCTCCGATTGGATGCGGAGGCGTTGCGAGATGCGATGTTGAGTGTCAGCGGGCAGCTCAATGTACAGATGCAAGGTCCGAGCTTCTTCCCGAAGATGAGTGCAGATGCATTAGAAGGTTTGTCGAGGAAATCGCGTGCTTGGGCCGTATCGACCGCTTCCCAGCGATCACGACGCAGCGTCTACATGATGACCAAGAGATCGCGATTGTTGCCTTTCATGACGACCTTTGACTTTTCCGACACGACCTCGCCCTGCGCGCAGCGTGAGGTGACAGTTGTTGCGCCCCAGGCACTAGCTTTGTTAAATAACCATTTTGCACACGCGCAATCGCGGGCGATGGCGGACAGGCTATTGCGTGAAAGCGGTTCGCAACAGGCCACCAGGTCGACGATTCGCCGTGCCTGGCAGCTGGTTTTGGGACGTTTCCCTACGCGGTCGGAAGTCGAGTCCGCGGAAGCACATCTACAAGAGCAGTTAGTCCATTTACAGACTCACCAGAAGGATCGGTCGCAGGCAGTTTTGGAGTCGGCGCAATTGACCGTGCGGACATCCCTGGAACTTTGGTTGCGCGCCGATCGCGGGGTGGACTGTGATGACCAGGGTCGAGTGATTGTCTGGCGCGATGTTGCGAATCCCGAGCGGGTCCCGGCCGATGCGCATCACGCTTCTCAGGCAAATCCAGGGCGGCGGCCTGCACTGGTGGGAGTCGCCGTGGGCGGCAAACCGGCGGTGCGGTTCAATGGCCAGGGGGCGTTCCTGCAGCTTGCCGGACAAGTGGTTCGATCACAGCAGTTTAGTTTGTTTGCTGTGGTGACCGACCTGGGGAAGTCTGGACATCGTGAGGTGATCTCCAATTGGAACCGTCGCAACGGCAATAGTACGACGTCGCTGTTTCTGGGAACTACTGGGAGCGGGCGTGTTCGTTTTAGCGATGCCTTCAATCCGGCAGGTGTGGTCCAGAACCCCCAACAGGCTTTCGTAATTTCAGCTGTCAATGGAAGTCAAGAAGCTGTTACGTTCCAGAATTCTGGTCTGTTAGCACGGCAGGATCAGGCATTGCCAACACGTGTTTTGAATTCTCCGTATGTCATGGGTACGCAGGGTAACATCAATGGAGAATACTGGCACGGTGACATCGCAGAGCTACTCGTATTTGATCGGGCTCTGCCGCCGACAGAGCGAGAGCAGGTATGGCAGTACCTGGCATCCCGATATGGAATCCAGATCGCACCTTCGCGACCCGATCCTCAGCGGTTGGCATTGGCTTCGCTCTGCCACGTGCTGCTGAATACTAACGAGTTCATTTTTGTAGACTGAGATTACTTTGCAGACTTTGCAAAAGAGACGATATAAAACATGAACAAGAACAATCGAGCGTCAGCCCGTCCACGGATGTTTCCGTGTGGCCAGACGCGGCGTGAATTTGTCTGGGAAATGGGCGCTGGTTTCAGCGGGATGGCTTTGGCTTCGCAGTTGGCAACCGATGGATTTTTTGCCCGTCATAGCGCGGCCTCAGAGCGTTCCACAGCCACTGGCCCGTTGGCCCCGAAACCACCGCAGCACCCCACACGAGTGAAGAGTTGTATCTTCCTGACAATGAACGGTGCGCCGAGTCAGGTCGACACGTTTGATTACAAGCCAGAGCTCAAGAAGTATGCGGGCATGGAACTGCCCCAAGACAAGGAATACATCAATTCTGGCGGGCGCAAAGTTGGTTTTCTAACAGCCAACTGGCGTCCTTTTCGGCCGGGTGGGGAAAGCGGATTGATGATTTCCGACTACTTCCCCAACGTCCGCAAGCACGCGGACAAACTGGCGGTGATTAATTCGTGTCAGGCAGACAGCCATGCTCACGGGTCGGCACTGGTCGCCATGAATACCGGCAGCACTTTTATTGGCAGGCCCTCGTTGGGAAGTTGGTGTGTTTATGGTCTGGGGACGCTGAATCAGAGTCTGCCAGGCTATGTCGTGATGCTGGATAAACGCGGTGGGCCTATTTCAGGACAACCCAATTGGTCGAGTGGTTTTATGCCCTCGACCTTTCAAGGGACCCTGTTTCGCCCAGTAGGTAATCCCATACTGGATCTGCGGGGTCCGGACTACCTGGACCGTACCGCGCAGCGGCGGCAGTTGGATTTGTTAGAGAAACTGAACCAGCGCCATTTGCGTCAACGACCGGGAGGCCAGGAATTGTTGGCTCGCATGCAGTCTTATGAATTAGCATTTCGGATGCAGTCAGAAGCTCCCGAAGCGGTTGATTTGGCGCGCGAATCCGCGCGTACTCTTGAAGCTTACGGTGTCGGCAAACAACCGACAGACGAGTTTGGACGGAATTGTTTGATTGCTCGTCGACTTGTGGAACGGGGGGTCCGGTTCATTCAACTTTACTCGGGTGGCGGTCACCTGGAAGACACTTGGGATGCGCATGAAAGCATCGAGACAAATCACGGCAAGCACGGTGCCGAAGTTGACTTGCCGATCAGTGCGCTGCTGACGGATCTTGAACAGCGCGGCTTATTGGAAACAACCTTGGTGATCTGGGGTGGCGAATTTGGCCGAATGCCGTTCAGCGAAGGAAAGAATGCGCCCGGAAGAAATCACAACCCCTACGGTTTTTCGATGTGGTTAGCTGGTGGCGGTGTGCGTGGCGGGATGCAGTACGGTGCCACCGACGAATTCGGGTTTGAGGCAGTTGAGGACAAAGCCCATGTTCATGATGTCCACGCCACGGCGCTGCATCTGATGGGTCTCAATCACGAGCACTTGACCTATTTTCACCAGGGCCGTGAAGAAAGCCTGACCGACGTACACGGGCGTGTGTTGCGTGGTGTATTGGCCTGAGCTCCCAGGAATGACAGAGATGCTGTTGGGACGGGCGGATGGGTGTGGCGGTAATGGCGCTCAGAAGCTGAGTTGTTCACGAATCGAGTTGTTCGTGTGACTCATCTGTGGGAGGGTGCGTTGCCGGATTGGTGCCCTCAGCGGCAGACTTTTCTGCCGGCTGATAATACGGGTTGATGATGACCCGCGAGCGCTCTGTCGTCCTCGCTGTTTTTGCGGGTGGGGTGTGGGGGTGTGTTTGACGGGACGGCGGGTTGCCCGGGATTTCGGTTCGCCAGGCAACCGCTGCATAACCCTGTTGCGGCGCCTGCAATTGTGACACAGAAGCAAAGGGGCTTGCTCCGTAGGGCCGTGTATAGCGAATTCCATAGTAGACCGGAGGATGTAGTGCGAAATAAGGTGGCAAGGGAAGTCGTCCCAGACTGTAGAGGGAGCGGCTTTGCAGCAGGGAGCTTGACGACAACGACCGGTCGATCGGATTCTCAGATCGTAGTGTTGATGCCACGCCCAGGGTGGCGACGATACCACAGACTGCGTTCTGCAGGACGGCATTCATGGTCGAGTTCCTTGCGCTGGTGGTGTTCTTGAGAGACCTTGGTATTCTTTCACCGTAATTGCCCGCCCGTGGATTACAACCGGAATGAGCAACTGGTATGAATCTGTCTGGATTGACTCGCCGCTTGAAGCGGCGTGCCGGAGAACTGGGTTTTCAATTGACCGGCGTGTGCCCGGCGGTTTCACCACAAGGTCTCAGTCGCTTTCACGATTGGCTCGAGGCTGGCTACGCTGGGGAAATGCGTTATTTGGTTGACCGGAAGGCAGCATATGCGCATCCACGATCGGTGCTCGACGGCGTTCGCAGTATCCTCATGCTGGGCATGAATTACCGCTCTGAAGCGTCGGTTCCAGCAGATCAGTGTGAAGGGCGGGTGTCACGGTACGCGTGGGGCACCATCGATTATCACGATTTGATCCACGGGCGATTGAAAGAGTTGATAGGCTGGTATCGTCAGCAGGTTCCTGCGGCCCGATTGCGAGGTGTGGTTGATACGGCACCTCTCTTGGAACGAGAGTTTGCTCAGCTTGCCGGATTGGGTTGGGTTGGCAAACACACGCTATTGCTGAACCGACAACAAGGAAGCTGGTTTTTTTTGGCTGCGCTGCTCAGTGACCAGCAACTCGAGTACGACACTCCCTACGAAAGAGATTATTGCGGGAGCTGTCGCGCCTGTTTGGATGCGTGTCCAACGGCCGCGTTTCCGGAACCGTATGTTCTCGACGCCACTCGCTGCATCAGCTATCTGACGATCGAATTACGAGATGCGGTCCCGCTGGAATTACGAGACGGACTCGACGACTGGGTATTTGGCTGTGATGTCTGCCAGGAGGTGTGTCCCTGGAATCGCGCGGCTCCACTCGCGCAAGAAAATCAATTTGCACCAGATTCTGCGCAGAATCCGTTGGATGTTGTGTGTCTATTTGACTTGGATGAAACGGCGTTTCGCGAACGCTTTCGGCATACGCCTTTGTGGCGCTCAAAGCGCCGCGGTTTGTTGAGGAATGCGGCAATTGTGCTGGGTAATCGACCGTCGGACAGAGGCCTGGAAGCACTCTTGCGGGGTCTGCATGACCAGGAGATGATTGTACGCGCCGCAGTGGCGTGGGCGCTTGGTCGTCACAGACAGGTAGCTGCTGCCGACGCATTGCGAGCGCGGTTGGCTACAGAGTCAGAGCCGGCAGTCCGCGCCGAGATCGAATCCGCCCTGGGGAGGTGAGGCGCAGCGCATTAATCTGTTGCAAAACGTGGCGGAAGTCGGCAGTTCAGCAGCCGTTTGCAGTACCAACAGAAAACGCCCCACGGGCTCTTGGTTTGACAAGAACCCGCAGGGCGCTTAGATCGTCAGGGTTTCGCCGTTGAGATTTTCAGAGTCTCCTCGGCCTATTCCTCCTCGGCCGCTTCCTCTTCGGCCGCTTCTTCTTCGGCTGGCGACGGATGCAGTTCCTGCACTTCGTCTCCGAGAGCAAAGATCCGCAGGGTGTCTTTGTGGCTTCCGGTGGCAATCAACTTTCCGTCGTTGGAGAACGCCACACTCCACACACTACCTTTGTAACCGCTTACGGTCTTGGCTTGTTGCTCGGACAGCTCGTCACGTTTGGCTTTTGCCTCGGTGATCGCCTTGTCAGCAGCCGTTTTCTGGTCAGTGAGGGTTTTGACTTTGGCAACACCATCGCTGGCCATCTTGTCGGCAGCCTGCTTTTCTTTTTGCGAGTCTGCCAACGGACCCTCGGTGATCGTCTTTAATTTGGCGGAGAAATCCTTGTCACCCTCGAAAGCCTTGGTCTTTTCGGCTGCCGCCTTGGTGGCTGCTTCCGCTGCTGTCTTCGCTGAGTCACGTGCCTCTTTGAGAATCTGGTTGTCTTTGGCCAGCAACAGCGCGGCTTCGACCTGCTTGAGTTCTTCGGGCAGCCGGCGCGAGTCGACGATTGCGGTAATGGCTTCCGATTTTTTCTGCGCCTGATCGGCCGCCGTTTGTGCGGGGCCCAGTTCGTCGGTAGCTTTCTGTGAAGCCGTTTGATTGTCGGTCAGTTTGGTGAGCGTGGCTTTGACTTCGGCCGCCAACTTCATCGCCAGTTCAACATTCCAGAGCTTCGTAGATCGGTCATGGCTCGTACTGGCAATGGTTTTGCCATCAGGCGAGAAAGCCACGTTACTGACCCAGTCCTTATGGCCCACGAGTGTTGCCAGTTCTTTTCCAGCCGCATCCCAGAGTTTGATCGAGCGATCCGCGCTGGCGGTTGCGATTTGACTTCCGTCTGCGGAAAATTTGACGTCCCAGACGGCGTCACTGTGGCCTTCGAGTTTGGCTGTTTCTTTTGGTTCTGCTTCCTGCCAGGACCAAAGTTTGACCGTTTTGTCTGTGCTGGCTGTGGCGAGTGTCTTGCCGTCGCGAGAAAAGGCGACCTGGTAGACTGCTTGTTCATGAGCTTTGATCGTCTTGACGATGTTCAGCGCGGGAGCTTCTTCTGCATCGCCAGGAGTGGGCGGTTGTTCGGCGGCCTGGGGAGCAGCTGTCAGATCCCAGACCAGGACTGTGCCATCTTCACCGGCCGAGGCAAAGTGCTTGCCATCGGGAGTGATGGCAACGCTACGGCACCATCCCTTGTGCTTTGCGAGGGTGGCTTTCGCTTTCTTGCTTTCGACATCAAAAACGATGACCTTGCCATCGTAGCCACTGGTGACCAGAGTTTTCCCGTCGGCGGAGATTGCTACCGACCAGACATTGCTGGAGTGACCTTCAAATGAGGCCACCAGGTTGCCACTGGTGGCATCCCATATTTTGACGTCACCGGGTCGGTATTGCAGGCTCTGGCCACCAGCTGTGACCAGCATGTTATTCGCCGGTGAGAAGCCCAATGAGGTGACCCAACGGTCGTATTTGGCCAGGGCGGTTCCTGCGTCTTCTGCCGCTGCGTCTTCCGCGGGTGCGGCCTCTTCGTCCTGAGCGATGGTCATTGCAACCGGGCAACAAGCCAGCAGGAAGGCGGTGGTTAGTGTCAAAAACGTACGATTCCACGTCATGGAAATCTCCTTTGGGTGCGATAGGGCACTTGATTCGCGTTGAATCCTGGGTCTGCTTTGTATCCTGGGATGTATCATAGTGCATTCAATTCCCGGATTGAATCACGGGATTATAACACGCTGGCCACCGCTTTGTAGCGAATGCAGGCGATTCTGAGGCGATTGCCGTGGGACGGCGTAGCCCGAGAGAATTTGTCCGGGCTACGCCGGAAAGGGTCCTGCTTCAGGCCGGTCAAGAGGGGCTGATGTGGCCTGGCCCGGGAGCCGTGGCACCATCCCCTGCTGGAAAGAAGAGGTCGCCGTCGCTGATGTCGGGAATGCCCACAACCAGTACTCGCATCCGGCCTTGAGCACCGTGTACCACACCGGGCGGGATGTGGACCAGGCTGCCAGTGCGCACTGCGTGCGTTTCTCCATCCAGCGTTACTGTCCCCTCGCCGTCCAGGACGTAGTAAAGTTCTGTGGCCTGCCGATGATAATGTTCCTGTGCACCGTCGATATCGACGGCGTGCACCCAGGCAGCGACCTCGTGATCCTGGCGGCTGATCAATAGATGCCGCCAGCCACATGTACTGCGTTCGCTAGGGCATTCGTCTTCGTGACGAATCAAGGGAGTGGGATTGTTGGGTAACGTTGGCACGGCAGCATTCCCAGGGTGAAGGTGTGCAAAAAAAGACAGTCAGTTCTGCCCGTTGGTCTCTGGTAGGCTCTGTTTTTGTATTGGCCAGGCCGCAAATCGTGCCCGCTGTATTCAGGAACCGGGGGTGTCGGTATCGCTGTTTTTTGGCGGCCACAGTCGGTTAATCAGCAGGCTGGCAATGGATCCGGTGACGAGATTCACTGCCAGGCTGGCAAGTCCTACCCATTGGAAGCTGATAGGAGCGCGTTGTACCAGACGCGTGATTCCTGTTTCCGGATCGATTTCGGCGATTGCAGTGGCGAGCACCTCGCCAATTTCTGGATCGTAGATCGTGATGAGTTCGACACCGAAGAAGCCCGGTACAGATGGAAACCAGCCTGCCATAAAAATGATGCTGCTGGATGAAAATGCAATGAAGGCTGCGACACTGGTGCCACAAATCCAGCCGACCAGAACCCCCAGTGGGCGTGAGAATCGAATGAACAGCGCAAAACAGAACAACGCAAAAATGGGGGTCGTCAACAAGTTGACCGTCTTGTTGGTGACCTCGGTGATGTTCCCTTCAATGAACTTCATGAAGGCACTGCCGACGACGACTGTGACACCGATGCCGAAGGCCAGGCCTTGCGAGAGTCTGGTCTGGCCGCGTTCACTCCTGGGTTGCCAGCCGAACCGGCCGAGGAAATCGGTGCTGACCACGGCGGTAATGGAATTGACACCCGAGTCGATGCTCGACATCGCGGCAGCAAACATCGCGGCCACCACGAGTCCTGAGACCCCTGGCCCAAGATGATTCGCGATGAATCGAGAAAAAAGATCATCCGCATCGTGTTTCAGGTCCAGTCCGCCCAGGTGTTCCGGGTGATCGCGAAAGAAACCAAGGAGTGCAAAGCCTACGATGTAAAGGGTGACACCCACCAGCACGTTAACGCACATCTGGCTGCCCAATGCGAGCCGTGCGGAGCGGGCATCCCTGGTCGCCATGAAACGTTGTACCGAGGTCTGATCACCACCTGCCGTGGCGACATACCAGACAAAGGCATTGATGATCGTACCCACCATAGTGATGCGCACACGCGGGTCCCAGCTGAAGAGTGGCTGCGTGTCCCAGTTCGCTTCCCAAGTGGTCGGAAACCACTGCAATCCGCCACGATCCAGAGTGACATGAACGATGACCAGCAGGGCTCCTCCGAACAACAGTGCCGTTTGCATGAAATCGGTAATGACGACAGCGCGGAGCCCGCCCAGGGTGGTGTAAATCAAGGCTACGAATCCCGTGAACAGCACAATCACGGGGACACAGGAAATCCAGATTTCCCCCTCGTGAAATTGGATGATCCAGTCGATTTTCTGGGAGACGCCAGTGATCCATTGATCCGCTGCACCGTAATGCAGGATCCAGTAGTCAATTCCCAGCATGACGGTGACCGCTTTGGCCGCTACGTAAATCAATAGTGACATCCATACCAGTCGCAGCAACAGAAACATTGATGCGCCTAGCAAGCGGATGCCCAGCCCCAAACGGTCTTCGAGTAATTCGTAGGCACTGGTTACTTTTTGTCGCATGTAGACGGGCAGCAGGAGGTAACCGACGGTCAGATAAACCAGCGGCAAGGCAAGCATGGCCGTCATATTGATTGGGCCTTTGCCAGCTGCTTCTCCTGGAATGGACAAGTAAGAGATTGTGCTTAACAGTGTGGCAAACAGAGACACACCGATCAGCAGCGGATTCATTTGGCCACTACCGACAAAGTACTCTTGGCGCGACTGTCGGCGGCGACCGAAATACCACCCCAGGAGGATCGTTGTCAGCGCGTACAGGCCGATCAGCACCCAGTCGAGCCCGGTCAGTCCACCCGTAGCCAGGGGCGTTCCAGTTGTGCTTGGACTTGCTTCGGCACCGGTTGCATTACTTCCCAACACCAGCACGTTCGCTGCGGCAAGCAGCGCACTACCGACGTGCCGGTTTCGGTTTGATCCGTTTGGTGTGTGGGTTGAATCGGTGTTCTTCATCAGTCGATCTGGGGACGAGAGGAAGCGGTACGCCGCTGGTCGCAGCACCGATAGGCATTGAGTATACTCCACTGGCAGACAGAAGGCAGATGACCTGAATCAAACCACCTTATGGTGAGTTGATACAAATAGAGCGATGCCATGCAAACGCATCAGCCGGGGTTGGGAGGCCAATTCGTACGCCGCTTGGGGCGGTTGGCAGTGCGTTTCTATTATCCGCGCATCGAATTCACCGGGCGCGATCACATTCCGGATAAGGGATCTGTGTTGGTTTGTGCCAATCACGCCAATTCCTTGTTGGATCCGGTGTTGGTTGGCATGACAGCGCGTCGCCCGGTACGTTTCTTCGCCAAGGCCCCGTTGTTCAAGACGCCCGTATTGGGCCCTTTGATGGAGGCCCTGGGGATGATTCCGGCCTTTCGTGGCCAGGATGATCGGCGGCAGGTAAAGAACAATCAGCAGAGCCTTGATAAGGGCGTGAATGCGCTTGTGCAAGGCGATGCCGTCGGCATCTTTCCGGAGGGGAAGAGCCACGATTATTTGCGTGTGGAAATGGTCCGCGGCGGATCAGCCCGGATGGCGTTAGCAGCCGTGCGGCAGGGAGCCGAGCAATTGCAGTTGGTGCCGCTGGGGCTCAACTACCGCTGGAAGGAACGTTTTCGCAGCAGTGTGTGGATTCAGGTGGGGACGCCGCTGTCGGTTGCTTCCTGGCTGGCGGAGCGGCAGGCCGCGGGCGAAGAAGACCCGCGCCGGTTGGCTCGGCAGTTGACTGAGGAACTGCAAACACGGATGCAGCAGGTTACGATTCACCTGGCGGAGCCGGAATGGTCCGATTGGCTGGAAGACCTGGAAGCGCTGGCGCCTCCTGTCCGCATTGACCCTGCCAGTAAAGTACCATTCCTGTATCGACGCAAACGGATTGCCGAGGCAATCAATTATTTTGCGGCTGCCGATCGTTCGCTCGTAGAACAACTGTCTGCCAGGATCAAGAACTTTCGAGAGCGGGCAGCCAGTCTAGGGCTGCGCATGGCGACGATCGCACCGCAAGGTCACAGCGTGACTGCGGCCCTGGTGACTCTCCTGCTGGCCTTGGCAGGTGTGGTGGCGTTGGTGCCTGTGCTGGCGGTGACCCTGTTTCATCTGCTGCCGTTTTTCCTGGTTCGTTGGAGCGCTGCCCGATTTACACGCATCGGCAAGACTACGGTCAGTATGTACCGTTTATTAGTTGGAATACCTGGTTATCTGGGCTGGTATCTACTCGGTTTTGCCGGATTGCAGTCCCTCTGGCCCGCAGGGGCGCTACCTCTGACCGTCGCCATGCCGGTGCTGGGCATTGCGAGCCTGCATTATTGGCGCGCCTGGCCGTACTGGACAGGTAACACGATCAGTTTGTTGCGCTGGTTTTCCCAGCGGGCAGCGGTGCGGGAACTGCTTGTCGAACGTCAGGAATTGGACGCACAGTTAGCACAGCTGGCAGAGAAATTCAGGGCATCCCAGCCAGTGGATCAGTAACGGAAAGTATTCTTTCAAGTGATTTGAAATGTCACATTGAAACGTTGTGGCGTCCGGCGACTGGCAGTTGGGAGATCGATATGCTTGAAGCGCAACAGGTCGATGATCGCGATTGGTCTCTGCTGTCACTGGGAGAGCGAATTCGGCAGATTGAACTTGAGGGGTATCTTGTGCTGCCCGATCTATTGTCTGCTCCCGAAGTAGTGCGCCTGCAGGCTGAAGTTGCCGAGCTGGAAACAACGCCTGTCGATTACAGCGAACACCAGCGTGGTTGTTCCTCGATCCAGTTCCGCGGCGGTGCCATAACTCGATTAATCGCCCACCCGCCGACACTGGCATTTCTTCGCGAGCTTTTCGGACAGGACTTGATTTTCATGACGTATGGTTACGCCCGCAGCGAACCGGGGCATCCCGGAATCAGTCTGCACACGGACGGACAGCCGTACGGATCAGAGATTTTTGGCTACGAGGGAAGTTGTCCCTGGACGGTGCGTGTTTTGTATTACCTGGATGATTTGACGCCAGAAGTGTCGCCCTTCCGAGTCGTGCCACGCTCCCATTTATGCATGCATGCTGACGCCAATCCCTATCAGCGTTTGTCAGCGCACCCGGATGAAGTGATGGTCACCTTGAAAGCCGGTTCAGCGGTGCTGCTAAATCATAAGGTTTTTCACGGGAATTATCCGAACACAGGAACGCGGTCACGCGGCATGCTGGCGATTTCTTACCGTCCGGCGTGGGCAGGCCCGGTGCAACCTGTTGACGAGTGGTCGTCGACAGAGCTGCAGCAATTGCCGACGGAAGTCCGTGAGTTATTCCAGAGTCCCAATCATCGCCAAGGTGATTTTTTTGGTGCGAACAAGCCAGCGAACATGCCGAGCGTGGCACCGGGGATGAATGTCAACCGCTGGGAATGTGGTTGATTTCAGGATCTGACAGGTAGTAAGGATTTCAGATTGTGGTGAGCGTATGACACTTCCGGTTGATCTGAAGGATGTCGAAGAGGCGCACGCGCGTATTCGACCACACATTCATCGCACTCCGGTGATCACCTGTCGCCAATTGGATTTGCAGGCCGGGACGCGTCTGTTCCTTAAATGCGAAAATCTGCAGAAAGCAGGAGCATTCAAGTCGCGCGGCGCATGCAATGCTGTGTTTGCCGCATCGGATGCGGTGGCGCAGCGCGGGTTTGTGACCCATTCATCAGGTAACCATGCCGCAGCGCTTGCCCGAGCTGCGGATCGACGGGGCAGTGCGGCTCAGATTGTGATGCCGTCGAATTCCTCGGAGGTAAAGATCGCTGCGGTACAGGGATATGGTGCTGCGGTTACGTTTTGTGAACCAAACCTGGCTGCCCGGGAGGCTGCTGCTGAGAAGATCCTGGAAACCACCGGCGGTGCTTTGATTCATCCTTACGACGCCGAGTTGATCGTTGCCGGTCAGGGAACTGCGACACTGGAATTACTGGAACAAGTTCCCGATTTAGATGCGATTGTCGTACCCGTCGGCGGTGGTGGCTTGTTGGCCGGGACATTAGTTGCCGCCAAAGCGCTCAAGCCTGAGATTCAAGTCATCGCAGTCGAGCCGCGCGGTGCCGACGATGCGTATCGCAGCTGGAAATCAGGAACCTGGGTTCCCTCAGTCGCGCCCCAGACAATCGCCGATGGGTTGTTAACCAGTCTGGGTTCCATCAATTTCAAGATTATTCGAGAACTGGTTGACGTGATTTGGCGCGTTGAAGAGGCCACGATCTTGCGCGCAATGCAGTTGATTCTGGAACGTGCCAAATTAGTTGTCGAACCGTCGGCCGCTGTTCCCCTGGCAGGCTTGCTCGAATCACACGAATTACTGGAAGGAGAATTCATCCGAGAACACAAACACGTAGGCGTGGTGCTTTCGGGTGGTAATGTCGACCTGCAGCGATTGCGATTCGGAGCGTCCGCGCCAACAACTTGAAAGACGCAGAGCGCAACCGAATCCAGTCAGCAGCGCTGCTGCAATTCCTGCAAGACGACCAGATTGACCCAGCCAGGTGACTATTATTCGTCGTCAAATGATTCTTGCAAAATGCGTGAGTAAGCTTCCCGGGCCTTGTCATAAGCTTTCACAGCCGCGGCCTGCTCTGTGTCACGAATGCCTTTCTTTTTCGAGTTCCAGCAGGTCTCGGTCGCTTCCAGACACCATTTTGCACTCCGTTTGCTGGCCCGAATCGGCTTGCCGTCGACTTCGACGAAAATCGGGTTGGTATGTGCGCTAGGGAAGATCCGCAGCGCAACCCAACTCGAGCGGTCCAGTTTGTAATCGAAAGAGAGATTCTGAATGCTACCGTCGGCAGTGAGTTCTTGTCGTGCTACCGACTGGCCATTGACAATCAACTCCACGGGGACTTTTCGTGTATCAGCCACCCGAGCTCGCTCAACGTGCCAGTACGGTTGGACGTCTAGCCGTCGGTTGCGGATGTCATCGCGGGGAGTTTCAGCGAGTAGCGCTGCGGCGTTGACACCGATCGTCAATTTTTGATTGTTTTTAACGGCCAGAAAGCTGGGTCGCCCTGCCTCGCCGCGGTCGCCAACACCGAGTCCGTTGATCTGAAAGTCGTAGAGATGGGACAAGCCATCACTGCAGTAACTACGTCCGTCGCGCAACGCGAAGACCCAATTATCGTAGCTGAGTTCCTGGTTTTCCCCGAGTTTCACGTAGGCACGCCCCAGTCCTACGCGCTCTCCGTAGATACAGGGGAAATCTGTTTCACCACTGATGCGGCATGTGTAGCCACAGTTGAGCGTGTGGTACCAGACATTCAGTTCCCAGGTGATGGGTGTATCGACAGCAGAAATGAAATCGCACACTCCGTGGACAACATCGACAACATACTCGTTGGCGCCAATTCCGTCGAAGCGAGGCATCGCATAGTCGGGTAGCGTGGCAGGTGCTTTTCCCTTCCAACTGGGGTCGCTGCCGCCATAACGACGACTAGGGAATGCACGCGTGCCATCGGGCAGATAATCTGGCAACTGGAGGCCCCAGCCACTGTGGGAGAACCCGACAACGCCCCCTTGCTCCTTACCCCATTTGAGAATGGGGAGGTCCCAGCTCGGCCAGTCCTCGACGCGTTTCGTTCCCGGATAATCGTCCTCTGACAAACGCAACAAGCAGAGGTGTCCGCAGTGATCACTGGGAAATCCGGAAACTTCAACGTCGTAACGCATCAGGTTATTGGGTGTTGATAACGCATGTACCTTGCCTTCAAAAAAGTCTTTCTGGAAATACCAGCAGGGCCCCCAAGTCAGCACGCAGCCCACGTTGAGATCTTCGCCGCGAATGTGGCGCATCATCGCGGCCGGATCAACTCCTTGAGTTGGCGCTTCGTAGTGCGAGCAACCGGCTGCGTGTACATGGTGGTCCCCCGAGAACCAGCCTTTATCGGCCAGCTTGATCCAACGTTTCAGGCGAAATGTCTGCTGGTTGGCAGGTGCATTGGGGACGGTGATTTGCCGCTGCAGGATTCGGTATTCTGGCCCCCTTGAGTAGGTCACCTGAAAGGTGCCGGGTGGCAGCAATACGGTTTCTCCGCTGTCGCGGTAAATCTGGTCGTGAAAGAAAAAGTCAGGGGCCAGTCGGCGTGTACGCGCTGGGTAAACACGACCGTTGGCATCTCGAAAGATGAACTGACCTGTGGTGGGTTGCCCATCGTCATCAATGACTTCCAGTGTTACGCGTACCGCAGGTTTGCAATGGAAGAGTACGTTTAACTCGTTACGGAATCCGAGATCCTGAGAGCCTTGGCCGACGTTGAAAGCGAGTTTGGCTTCTCGTTTCCCGGCATCACGGCTGTAGAGTTGCAGGATGCGATATTCGACGGTTAGTCCGGTGAGTGTTTTCGTCAAAGGCTTCTGATCGAAAGTCATCAGATCCAGCCAGCGGTCAGCGATGTCCTGTGGTTTGACATCCTGTTTTGGGTTCTTGGATCCTGTCGAGCGACGTACGACGGGTACCGCGTTCGGGCTAGTCGCATTCAACTGGGGATTGATTCCCGGTTCGTTGTGTACCTTGACCAGAAACAGGGTCCAGCCACTCTGGTGGAGTTGCGCCGCCGCCGGACCTCGTTCCACCTTGACACGTTGTTCAGGATTAATGTGTACCATTGCCAGCGCCATCGAGTCGAACAACTTCTGGATCGCATTGGTGGCCTGATTTTCATCGCTTTCGGCCACTGCTGCGTCAAGTGCCTGCTGTTGTTGCTGCGTCAGTGGCTGACCAAGAAACTGCAACGCCGCAGCCACGCGCTTGGCCTGAGCTTTCATCGGTTGTGCTTCAACTTCAAGGAGTGGCAAATCTGCCGCTCTCAAAGAAGTGTAAGACCCGAGTGCGATCGCAACGCCGACAAGAAATCGTACAGCCAGCATGTTTTATTCCTCGCAAAGAAGCTTGAGCCAGATCGGTGTTTCCACGGTGACAACTTCCCATTTACGATGGGTCTTGGAGTTCGACCAGCATACCCCACTTTGGCAGCCGAGAAAATCGACCAACACTTGCTTCTGGCTTACTTCACTGGATCCTGGAATGAACTCCTGGACAACGCATTTCTCTCGCGACAGTAACGTACGGACTTTCATCGGGCTGGGGTCGGTGTTCCAGCTCTGGATCAGGTGAACCGAGGTGACTTGCGATGACACAGCGAATCCAAATCACGGCTGGGGAAGTCCACCTGCTGGCTGAATTGACCGAGACGGAGACCGCTTTGGCGTTGTTGAGCGCATTGCCCTTGACCGGTTCTGGAAACCGCTGGGGCCAGGAAATCTATTTTCCTGTTGCAGTGCACCAGGGCGTGGGGCCCGAAGCACGCGAGGAAATGGAAGTGGGCGAACTTGCTTACTGGCCGCCTGGACAAGTATTTTGCATATTTTTTGGGTCGACCCCCGCGTCGCATGATGAGGAACCTCGCGCGGCCAGCCCGGTGAACCCGGTCGGCAAGGTGCTCGGGGATTGTTCACAGCTCACCGATGTTCCAGATGGTGCACCGATACGTGTTGAACTTGTGGATGAATGAGCTGCTACTTGTGCTCTGGAACGCTGAGACCGGTGGTTGTCATGCTGCTGCGGAGGGAATCGTTTACTGGTATTGATCTGCCATGGAGACCGCAAGCCGAATCGCAGTCTTCATATCTTCCGGATCTGCCAGGTTCTTTCCCGCGATATCAAAGGCCGTACCGTGATCGACTGATGTCCGTATGATGGGCAAACCCAAGGTCACGTTCACCGTATGTTCAAAGTCCAGCACTTTCATTGGTATATGGCCCTGATCGTGGTACATCGCGACGACCAGATCGTATTTGCCGCGAACCGCCTGGACGAACAGCGTATCGGCCGGGAGAGGGCCGTCACATGCGATCCCCTGTTGCCGAGCGGCCTCGATTGCTGGTTGGATGAACTCACTCTCTTCGAGGCCAAACATGCCGTTTTCACCGGCGTGTGGATTGAGTCCGCAGACTGCGATGCGAGGGGTAGGAAAACCTAGTGCGCGAACCGCTTCGGAACCGAGGACAATGGTGTCAAGAATTCGCCGGGTGGTTAGCTGGGTAGCTTGAGACAGGCTGCAATGCGTGGAGACGTGCACCACGCGCAAGCGATCATTGACAAGCAGCATCCGTGACTGATCGGCACCACACTGCTCGGCGATGTACTCGGTGTGGCCCACAAAAGAAGGGGTGCTGAGCGCGACCGCCTCTTTATTGATAGGAGCGGTGACGATAGCAATGGCCGCGCCTTGCTGGCAGAGTTCGGTTGCACGGCGAACATATTCGACTGCCGCCTGGCCACTTTTGGCACTGACTTCTGCGATTTTCCATTCGGACGCGTCCAGGAATTGAGTATCCAGCACCACAGGACTCGCCGCGGGTGGCGCCGCGTCCAAATCGGTCACGATGGCATCGGGTTGGAATGCCAGCTCTGCTCCCAGCGATTTTGCCAGCCAGCCTTCTCCCACGACAACACAACGGGCCAACGAGCGAATACTGGGGTCGGTAAGTGCCTTGAATGTGACCTCAGGGCCAATACCGGCAGGGTCACCCATCGACAGGGCAATCGTAGGCAATCTCGAATCAACCATTTTCTGTCAGATTTCAATAGAGAGAGAACGTCCGTGCTTAATAACCAGCTTGAGTCCAAAGCAGGCGGGTACGGTAGAATATCATTCGTTTTTTATCGATGCGCGCTCTGTGGGGACTTTTCCGGGGGCGTGTGGCCACGAAGCTGGCAGAACATAGGCGGTACAACGTGGCACCAGTGACGCGACCAGGCTTCCAGCGAGCACGCTGCATTACACTAATATCGTCTGCTTCTCTCGGCAACGGAACCCGGCACCTGCATTGTGATTGTGCGGCGATGCAATTCGGTGGGTATCAAGCCTTTGCTGGGCAGGCCTGGGAGGTTGCTGCGGTTTTGCTTCAGAAGTTCTGGCAGAAGTCGTGGATGGCGGTTTGTAGTGCCAGGCTATTACCAAATCCTCCTGCCTTGGTGATGACGGGTGTGCCAGCCAGAATTCCGCCACAGAGGATTCCCCGCGGCATCCCCGGTGTGACCTCCTGTTGCAACTCTATTTTTTCGACGGTCGCCAGCTCACAAATCAGTTGTGCTGTATCACCACCAGAAAACAGGACTCCAGCGGGTTTCCATTTTGCGGCGGTCGCCAGCAAGCTGCCAAGGTACTCCAGTTCCTGACGGCCATTCCAGTGGACCGGGACGACTACGTGTCGGCCTTCGTGCAGCGCGTGTTCCAGTTCCTGAGGTTTCCATATCTCTGTCGCTGGTGTGACCGCAGCACCAGCTTCAAGTACGTGTTGCAGTTGATGATGGGTCGCCGGATTTGTCGATCCAATAAACAGCAATACGTTATCGTGGTGATCCGGTGCGCGCTGTGGTCCGATCCTTTGTGGGTCTGCGGGAGCTGACTCGCGGGCCAAATGGTAGGCGAGTCCCGCAGAGCCGACAGCGAGGACCGATTGATACAATTGGTGGCAGGCTTTGCCAATCGTAGCCAGATGCAGGTCGTCAATCGCATCGACCACGGCAAACTGCACATCGCGCCGCAGGCACTCCTGAAACGCGTTGACCAAGACTGGTCCACCGTGGGCGACGAGCGAACTATCGATCGTTTCGACGGTGGCTGATGAGCCACTGGTCAGCAGACTGGGTAAGTGGTTCTGGGAGGGTTCACGCTGTTCACCTAATCGCAATTCGCCGTTGATAATGCGGCGCCCCATTTCTGGAAAAGCGGGAGCGATAACGGCTAGTTTCCGCTGCAAGCCGGAGAGGGCGGCCTCGATTTCGATTCTCAGGTTACCTTTGAGTGTCGAATCGATTTTCTTG
>CAZITS010000001.1:0-34030 GCA_964542185.1 uncultured Pirellulaceae bacterium | reverse complement strand
TGAATCTGACCGAGACCAAGGCCGCGGATCCAGTAGCCAAATACCAGCAGGCGGTGTTAATTCGCTTCGAGGGCACTATTTTGCCCTTTACGGAACACGTTTTTTATCGACATCTTGAACGTGCGCGGGCTGCAGGTGCTGATCTTGTGATCGTTGAAATTGACAGTCCGGGGGGAACGGTTGATTCCAGCCTTGCATTGGCGAATCGACTGTTGACTGTCGAGGATGCCAGGACGGTTGCTTTCGTACGCAAACAGGCCATCAGTGGCGCTGCAATCATGGCTTTGGGATGCGATGAAATCCTCATGGATCCCGAGGCGCTGATCGGAGATGCGGGCCCCATCTTTCAAGATCAGGATGGAATGTTTCGGCATGCTCCGGAAAAGATTCGTAGCATCCTCGCCGCCGAAGTACGGAAGTTGGCAGCTGCCACCGACCGCCCGGAGGTATTGGCAGAGGCTATGGTCGATGCCAAGTTAGAGATTTTTCAGTGCACGCACCGCGAGTCGGGTGAAGTCCGATTGATGTCAACTTATGACCTTGAGAATCAGGGAGGCGCCGCGCTGTGGGAAAAAGGGCCTCTGGTTCCGGAAACGCGCAAGGACCTGTTCCTGACGCTCAACGGTCGCCGGGCGTTGGAATTGAAATTATCCGAAGGGTTGGCTGAGGATCAAATCGACTTGATCGATCGGTACCAACTGACAGCGGACATCATCGTCCTGGAGACCAGTGCAGTTGATGTGGCTATTTTGATTCTTAACAATTCCGGAGTTTCTGGGCTGCTCTTTGTGGTGGGTCTGGTGGCGCTCGTGATTGAGTTTAGTGCACCGGGCATCAGTTTCGGAGGATTGGTGGCTGGACTTTGTTTTACTTTGTTTTTTTGGAGCCGCTTTCTCGGCGGAACATCAGGCTGGTTGGAGGTGCTCTTGTTCGCAGCCGGACTGCTTTTCTTGCTGGCAGAAATATTCTTGATTCCGGGGTTTGGAATCGCTGGGATCTCTGGCGTATTGTTGATGGCGATTGCCGTGGTGTTGGCCAATCAAGACTATGCTGCGTTAGACGGATTCTCCTGGCGATCGGTAACAGATTCGTTCTGGAGTTTTTTTACCGCAGGTGTGGGACTGGTCATCGTGGTTGTTGTCTTCATTTGCTATACCGGGCGCATTCCGGTGCTCGAGCGATTCACCGGTGCCCCTTTGGAACCGGTTGCAACCGAATCTGCTGGTGTGCTGATGGGGGGATCCGAGGTCGCCCTGGCTCCGCTGGAAGTCGGGTTGTGCGGGATGGCGATCTCGCCGCTGCGACCGTCTGGCAAGATCATGGTGGGTGAGCGGGCAGTCGATGTTGTGACCGAAGGGGACTTCGTCGACTCGGGACGTCAGGTTCGCATCCTCAAAATAGAAGGAAACCGCGTTGTCGTGCGGGTCATGGATGCCGCCCAGTAGTCTTTGTGTCCCAGTGGATCGTTTTGGATGCAGTGGTGTGAACGATGCGGATATTTGGCGTCACAGCGATTTGTTGCATGGTTACTGTGGGGAGTTCGCGTTGACATGGTTTGGATGGCTTTAGTCGTTACTTCCTGCCGGCTACAATCAGGCGACACAGCAAGTCTGCATAATCCAAGTCGCTGGGGCGATTCAGCTTCATGCCCAGGGTTGGATCGGATGCAATCGTCGGACTTGTGATTTTGGTTTGTTTATTTTTTTCTGCGAACGCAATTGAAACATGCAGCCATTTACACAGCACACAGGCCTGATCGCGACGCTGGACCGGATTAATGTCGATACCGATCAGATTATTCCCAAGCAGTTTCTCAAGCGAATCGAGAGAACCGGTTTTGGCCAGTTCTTGTTTTTCGATTGGCGCTATCTCGAGGAATCGCAGGAGAATCCGGATTTTGAGTTGAATCGCCCCGTTTATCAGGGTGCATCCATATTGGTGGCAAAGCGGAATTTTGGTTGTGGCAGCAGTCGCGAGCATGCAGTTTGGGCGCTGGCAGATTATGGTTTTCGTGTTGTCATCGCGCCGTCATTCGCGGACATCTTCTTTAATAACTGCTTCAAGAACGGAGTGTTGCCGATCTGTCTTGAGGAATCACAGGTTGAGCAGTTGTTTCGTAATACGAGCGACGAACCTGGTTACCAGATCAGAGTAGATCTAGCCGCAGGTACGATCACCGATGAAAAAGGTCTTCAGTGGTCGTTTGAAGTTGATTCGTTTCGGCGCCAGTGTTTGCTGGATGGACTCGATGACATTGGTTTGACGCTTGCCCATGCCGACAAGGTTACGGCCTATGAAGAACGCCACGGGCTGAACTAAACGGTGTGGCGTTTCTCTGTCCATTCAGGGATGACGTGATTCAGGCAATGACGTCAAGAATGGGATTGCCGGCAATCGCCAGGGGCCGATCGCTGCGGTCACGAATTTCTGTATCGGGTGGAATTCCCATCAGATAATAGAGCGTGGCTGCCAGGTCTTCCGGCTTCACACCATCTTCATCCGGATACATGCCGTGCGCATCCGATGATCCGTATGTGTAGCCACGTTTTACGCCGCCACCAGCCATCAACACGGTATAGCACTGCGGCCAATGGTCACGGCTCTCGTTTTTGTTGATCTTGGGCGTGCGGCCAAATTCACCCATCCATAACACCAGTGTTTCATCGAGCAGGCCTCGGTCTTCAAGATCGTCGAGCAAGGTGGGAAGCGTTTGATCGGTGATTGGCAGCTGGTACTTGTTGACGATATTGTACATGCGCGTGTTGTCGAAACCGTGTGTGTCCCATCCTCCGGAGCCGATCTTGCGACCACCGATACTATTGGAAAAGTAAACAGTGACAAATTTGACACCACTTTCGACTAAGCGACGGGCCAGCAGACAGCTTTGTCCGTATGTCGTACGCCCATATCTGGCACGCAATGCGTCTGGTTCCCGGGAAACATCAAAGGCTTGCCGCACCTTGTTGGAAGTCAGCATCGCCAGCGCCTTTTGATAGTACTGATCAAAACCACGTGCTGATGCGGAAAATTCCAGCAAACGCGTTTGACGATCGACTAAACGCTGCATCTCCCGGCGGCGTTGCAGGCGGTTGGCAGAGAGATTCCTGGGTAGCGTCAATTCGGGAAGCTGAAATCCTGCTTGATTTGGGTCTTCCGGGAAGAACAGCGGGTCATGTGCTTTTCCCAGAAAGCTGGCGTGTTGGGCCGGTACGATGGAACCGTCCCGAATCACGTGTGGAAACGAGACAAATGTGGGCAGGCCTGCACGATTGGGCCGCAAATGATCGACCACACTGCCGTAGGCAGGATAGAGGTCAAGCGAGTCGCGCAGTCGTTGGTCATCACTGGGTGGCTCATGCCCGCTGAGTGCATAGTAACCGGCGGACGCATGGTTTTTCATCTTGTGGTGCACGCTGCGAATCAGCGTCACCCGATCCATACGTTTGGCCATTTCTGGAAGCAGCTCAACCACTTGAATATCCGGCGCGGCCGACGTGATCGGCGTGTAGGGGCTGCGTACCGTGTCGGGCGCGGCCGGTTTCATATCGAAGGTATCGATATGGCTGGGGCCGCCCCACTGGAACAAAAAGATCACTGACTTGGCGCGCACTGGAAGCTCAGGCCTGGATTCCCGGGCCTCCAGCCATGCCGGGTGGCAGAGTCCCAGCAGTCCGGCCCCACCCGCCTTGAGGCACTGCCTGCGACTTCGCCGTAGTTCTGCGAACCCGTGGGAACGTGAAAGGGTGTTCATGCGGTGATGTAGATTTTCCCAGGCGAGGAATCAGTTTCCTCTAGTTTGGTAGGTGCGCTGATGGCCATGTGCAGGAATGCTGACCGTATACGAAGAGCCATCTGGAGATACGGATAATTTGATGTAGTGTCCATTGCATTCACGCTCCGAGTTGGCAATGAATTCGTTCCTGGTGTTATTCGTTTTTCCGTCGGGTCGCAAGTTTTTATGGAGCTGATAAATGGCCTGTATTGAGGGTACCGCATTAAGGTTTGCGAACACTTCGGGAGCGCAGCCTTTGGTGACGCCGTTATTCATAATGGCCACGCGCGGTTTTACAGACTGCAACAGGATGGGATTATTACTGCTGTCCAATCCGTGGTGTGTGACCTGGTAGACATCGACTTGTCCGGCCAGGTTAAAAGGATGAACCAGGCGTTTTTCCTGATTCCAGGTCAGGTCACCAGCGTCCAGGAATCGAAACTGGCCAAACTGCAGTAGCATGACAACGCTGTTGGCGTTATCAGATCCGTCACGTTCTTTGGGCCGGTGCAGTTTCTCTGCATCGTCGTTGCGCTGTGCACTAACGGCTTCTGGTTTGATGAATGTTTTGCGTGTTGCCAGACATTGCAGTCGCACCGCCGTTTTGGTGGCGTCGCTGGACTTGAGTGGGACAATGGATCCTGGATGAATGACAACTCTCTTTTCGCATTCGAGTTCAAAATAAGCCTTGCCGGGATTATCGGGCATTCCCGCGAACTTTCCGTTGTCGTAGAGCGCACCAATCGGAAGCATTTTTGAGAGGGCCTCGGCACCACCATAATGATCGAGGTGGTAATGCGTGACGATGATGTGATCGATCTTCTTCAGACCGGCCACTCTGGTGGCCGCTTGCGCGATTCTACCAGGATCTCGCACACCCGGATTTCCAGTATCGATCAATATCGACTCGTTCTGGGGTGTGACAATCAACGTGGCGCCACCGCCCTCCACATCGACCCAGTAAATGTCGAGGCGACCGTCTGCCTGACCGGCGGACAGTGGTTGAACCATCAGCCCACCGAGGGCCAGCAGGAGTAGAGAAAGTCGATAGCTCATTACCGTTTTCCTTGCTCGGGAATGGATGGGGACAGAGGGTCTGGTGGCTTGTCGCGACGGCAGTTGTTTGCACCGCAACCGTAACCGCTCAGCAGGCCATCCATTTTGGCAAGAAAAAGAAGTGGAATCTACGGGACAGGTTGTCGGAGTCTCTGGGAACTTCGCCCGCTGGTTATCGTGGCGGCGAATCGCTGCTCGGTGGCGGTCCGTCATGACCTATTGCAGGGGTGGACGGCTATGGGAGCCGCGTCTCCAGAGGTGGATCCCATCTGACCCGGCAGCGATTTTGTCCAGCGCGTGGGTCATATCAGATTGAGCGAGAAAATAGGTGTAAGCTGACACGGTTTTTCCGGTTTCCAGATGGCAGGAGATGACTCGTCGCTCATACAAGTTCGCGTCGCCCTGGTTGTAGCCTTCGATGTGATCCAACACCTGGAGTGTGACCGGCATGTCCAGAGCGGTGATTTCCCAGAACTCTCCGCCGACGAGGTCGTTGCCGGGAAGCATCGCCGGGTACGGACCCAGGTCAAACAGGATTCCTCGCGCGGTTGCCCGCTGGCGCGTGTGTGGCGATCGAGGCCATGCCCCTGCGCGCTCTTCACCCTGTTGCAGCGTGCCGTAGACAAACACCCCCTGGGGTGAAGGCCCGGGATGACAAGTGTGGTCTGGGGTTGCCATTGGCGCGTCTTGACGGAGCTTCTCTGAAGTGGTCAGGGAGCATGCCGATTCCATGCGAGTTTCTTGTGAATCTCTTCCTTCATCTGGTTCAGAATCGACTGCTTGTCGGTTTCTTCAAGAATACGGCGAATGACAACTTTGGGTGATTCGCCTCCCCAGGATGCGCCGTGTTCAAAATAATATTTAGCAGCCTGCCCAACAATAAAGGAACCATACCCCGCGGCAGCTCCTTGTGGCACCGCGGTGAGTATCGCGCCAGCACCGGCGGTGAGTATCGTAAAGGCCCAACTAGCCAGGTGTGTACCGGTTTCGGCGAGCATCGCGAAACCAGCGGCTTTACCAATCGAGCGTACCAATTGACGCGCGTGCATCCAGGAGAGTTCTAGTCCATAGATATGCGCCAGCGTGACGACCATGGTGACGTCGACGGCCAGCCCGCCCACGGTATCGAGTACGGGGATCCGATTGGTGGCAACCGCCACGGATTTGATGGTTGCAAAACTAAGAGTGGTTTGATTGGCCTGTTTGAGCCGCAAGCGGACACGCAGCGAAGCAATGCGGTCTGATTTATCGGCGGCGTAGAGTGCTGCATTCAGAGCCAATAAAGCCAGTCCGTCTTTCTCAAGTACCGAGAGAATGGATACCTTGAGATCCTCAATTTCTGGTTCTGGTTTGCGCCACTCGCTACGGCGGTCGCCATGCTCCGATTCAATAATGTATTCGCGTTCCCGAGGATCTGCAGCGGTTGCGACAAGGTGTGCTGCGGGAACCAGGTCCAGAAGTCGCTCGGAACGCAGCACCTCCAGCAGCCGTGACTGTTGTTCGGGTGAGTATTGATCGACCTTGTTCAGCACCACCAGGATGGGTTTATGGGTGCCTGCCAGATTACTTAACGCAACATGTTCGGTTTCGTTTAAATCCGAGTCGGTGACAAACAGAATCAGATCGGCCTGACGGGCAGCAGTAGTGGCCAGGTCGGTGCGTTGATCACCACCGACTTCATTCAAACCCGGTGTATCGATGAGTACCACCTGTGATTCAGCCAGACCAGGGACACAATACCCGGCACCGTCCCAAGGGATCTTCCAGATGTCGCGTGTCCAGCCACCTTGTACGTCGACTTCGACGACCGATTCCCCGACCAAAGCATTGATCAATGCCGACTTTCCTGTGCTGATTTCACCGAATACAACAATTTCGATGCGGCCGCTTGTCAACTTTGTGACCATTTCCTGTAACTGCGAAAGATCTCCCTTGAGCTGTTTACGCTCGGCGTCAGAACAGCGACGGAGTTTGTCGATCGTCCGCTCGATGGAAGCCATCGCTTGGCTGTAATGGTCGTCAGGGGAGAGCGTCACATCGTTCACAATGACAGTATCCGTTGGTCGGGAAGCGGATCGTATGGGGGCATCAGTAGGTACCGGCTGTTAATCAGGGCTGTCATCCGTGTGCATTTTCGCGCGGGCTGCTTGCAGTACTTTGCGCAGTTCATTGATGGTCGTCAGGCGTTGCCATTCACGACGTGCCAGGGAAGCGAGGTCGGGAGCCGGTTGCTGCATTTCGTTTTGAAAATACTTGATGAAGACCATGCCGATCCAGCGTGTAACCAATGCCTGGACGACACCTTGCAGCATTCCGCCTGCGAGGGTGCCCGCTCCGGGAACCGTCTTCAAGATCGTTGCTACGGCACTGGCGGCGGCAGGCGTCGCAGCACTGACTCCTAAGATGGCAATGAGATTCTTGCCGAGTTCTCCGAGCAGTTTTAGTGCAGTCTGGACGTCGATTTCCTGACGGAAGATGCGGGATAGATCGATGACCATTTTGACTGAAATCGCACTTCCGGCCGCCAGATCGACTAATGGTAAAGGGCTGAGGGCTGCTGCCCCTCCAGCGGCCCACATTGCGCCGTCGACAGTACTGCGGGCGCGACTTTCAAGGGCATGGCGAATTCGATTCTGCGCCTGGTCTACCATTCCTCGTGATTGCAAGAGCAGGTTGGCCAGCAACAGATCGCGACCATCGTGCTCTACGAGTTCCATCATCCGGTCGGCCAAATCTGAGATGTCGACGGGTAACTCGACAAATTCTTCGACTTCCTGCCCGGAGCTGGTTAGTCGAGTACGAGCACGTTGGGCAGTTTTTGCTTGCACTGTGACAATATCCTGGCGGGTGACCTGTGGGCTCAGTTGTTGACCGATCTGGTCAAGCAGCAAGTTGCGATCATCCTCTGTAAACCAATCCTCTTTGTTGAGGCACACGAGGACCTTCTTTTCCATTTCTCCCAGGCGTTGAAGCAATTGGAATTCGGACGACCGTAACGCTCCATCGACGACCAGCAGGACCAGATCGGCGTCTTGCGCCGCGGTCGTTGCAATATGTACATGCGCCGCGCCATCGATTTCATCGATCCCTGGGGTGTCTACCAGCGTCAACCGGTCCGTGCCTGGCCAGGGGATCTGATTTCGATGTATGGTCGTACCACCCCTTGCATCGGTGGCGAAAACTTCTCGTCCGGCCAGTGCGTTGAGAACGGAGGATTTCCCACTCGAAACGGTTCCAAATGCAGCAATCTGTAATTCCTGGTTTTTTTGTTTCGCTGCCAGTTCATGGATCAGGGAATCCAATTCACGTTGTACTGGCGCAGAGACCGACGGATCACCCCGGAGATCCTGGACCTGTGCGAGATTCTGGTCAATTTCATCTTGCCGTTGTTGCGGGCTCAGATTTCCAGGCGTTGTTTGGGATTGCCTTTGGCGGCGACGTTTTCGACGCGTGCGACTCCAGACGAACCAGATGCAGCCGCAGACACTAAGAGCCAACAGCGTCCCACCAGTACCAACCGAGAGGAGGTAAACCAATCGCACCGTATCACTTGCGGATTCAATTTTCTGGAACTGGGACACCACAGTGGGGGGGACTGTGACCAGCAGCCAACCACAAAATGCGAGCAGTGCCAGGAGTCCTAGCCCGGTAGTAGCTCGGCGGAATGTCATCTTTCAGAGTCCGGTTTGAGGGCGCAGATGTACAGATAAAAGGGCAGTTCGCGTTGTTACCGGAATTCTTGTCAACAGACAGCTCGATCGTTGTATTTTACCACCAGTGAGTATTTTGTCGGGGTGACAGGGGTGTTGGCGTGTGCAGAATCAGGTCAAGTCGTCCGGGGCATAGCGATCTGGTGGCGTGAGTAAGCGTGTGCGGCCGGAAAAGACCTATTCCATGTAGTCGAGAACATCCACCTAATTCCCCCGATCGAGGGGATTGGTTTACTTTCTCGGTCAGGTTTCAAAGTTTTTTTTCTTGGAATGGTAATCGCAGTCTAGTATTGTAGAGTTCAGGAGTAACCTCGGATTGACGGGCTGCGCGTGGTGCAGGTCATCGGGTGCAGGTCATCTTAAGAGCACGGGGAACCAATCGGGCGTCCTGTTTGCCTGGGTGACCTGACTAGACGGCTTAGGTTAGACTGTCTGGGATATTTAAAGCAGGTAGGAGAATACCAATGAAGGCTATCGGTTTTGCACGCCGCGCGGTCACACTTTCCGCAATGACAGCTCTTGTGTTGTCACCTGCGTTGCTCTCGGCTGCGAAAGTGCGTCGCAGCACGCGATCCAAGAGGGCTCCGCAAGTCCATGCTCAAGTGGTTGATTTTTTTGCGGGACGCAATGCGGGCAAGATTGAAGTCCAGTTCATACCGAAGAACGCCCGCCAGGCCACGGTGAAGATCAAGAACAAGACAGATAAACCGATCAGCATCAAGTTACCGGAAGCGTTTGCAGCTGTTCCCACCGCTGTGCTCGCCCAAATGGGTGGCGGTATGGGCGGTGGCGGTATGGGTGGTGGCGGTATGGGCGGTGGCGGTATGGGTGGCGGCGGTATGGGTGGCGGTGGCGGTCAAGGCCGGGGTGGTGGTATGGGTGGCGGCGGTGTGGGTGGCGGCGGCATGGGCGGTGGCGGTGGCGGTATGGGCGGTGGCGGCGGTGGCATGGGCGGTGGTGGTGGCGGTATGTTTAATCTCGAGCCGTCCCGCGAACGCAAGATCAAAGTAGAGACGCTCTGTCTGGAAGAAGGCAAGAAAGATCCAACGCCCCGTATGAAGTACACAATGATTCCTATTGAACGCTTCACCAAGAAGCAGGATGTCATCGAGCTTTGTAAGATGGTAGGGAACGGTCAGGTGCCCCGTAACTCGGCCCAAGCCGCTGCCTGGCATCTAACTGACAAACTGAGTTGGTGGGAACTGGCGAACAAGGATCGTATTCGTCTGAGCAACGGCTATTTCCGCAGGTACTTTTCTCCTCGAGAGATCGGGTATGCCATCCGAATTGCTAACGAGGCAGTACGTCGCGGTCAGCAATCGCAACGCAATAGCCTGGCGAGTGATGATGTGGCCAAACTGGAGTCGCTCAGTAATCAGTAACCTCGTCAGAAGTTGGTTGGCTCGATAGAATTACCCAAAGCGCCGCTGTGCGGCGCTTTTTTTTTGCGCGGTTGCGATTGTGGTAGCACCGACTAAATGCGTGTCTTTGTGAATAGGTTGCTATGGCTACAACACCAGATCAACACAAGGCGGATGCGCCTGACAGTGTTCGCTGTGCAGTGATTACACTGAGCGACACCCGAACTGTGGAAACGGACACAGGTGGTCAAACGGTTGTGGATCGACTGTCAGCAGCCGGTCATGAGGTGGCTTATCGTGACATCATTCCCGACGAACCTGAGCAACTACGTTGTTTACTAGAGCAGTTTCGTGACCAGTCAGACATCGATTGTGTATTGCTGACCGGTGGGACAGGAATCAGCGCACGCGATCAGACTTTTGAAACCGTGTCTGAGCTATTGACACGCTCATTACCAGGTTACGGAGAGTTGTTTCGCATGCTCAGCTACCAGGAGATTGGACCGGCTGCGATGTTGAGTCGTGCGACGGGAGGTTTGATGAAGAGTACCCTGTTGCTGACAATGCCCGGCTCTCGGGCCGCTGTATCACTCGCTCTGGATCGTGTGATTTTGCCTGAACTGTCCCACCTGGTTCGGGAAGCCAGACGTTGATGGCACGATGTTTTTTTGCAGCTGTCACGATCTGTGCCAGCGAGTGAGTTACCTGGAGTGGCCAGGATTGGCGGCTTGCAAGCCGAGGCCGTGAAAGCCAGAATCGGCAACTCGTACTTCGGATCGTAACCACTCTCGTCAGGTGAAGTGACTTATGGATGTTTGTATTCCCGCTGGATTTCAGTTTTCAGGAGTTCACTGCGGGCTCAAGTCCGATCCACAAAAACGAGATTTGGTATTGGTGACCTGCTCGCCATCGAGTGTGGCGGCAGGCGTCTATACGGAAAACCTGATGTACGCAGCGCCGGTAGAGCTGGATCGGGGCCGAACTCCCAGTCAGGATGTGCGCGCGGTCGTTGTTAACTCAGGAAATGCGAATGCCTGCACCGGGCCCAAGGGATTGTCTGATGCACATGAGATGGCACGACTCACGGCGGAAGCAATTCAAGTGGACCAGGAACAGGTCTTGGTTATGTCAACAGGCATCATTGGTGAGTATTTGCCAATGGGCCAGATTGCCAGTGGCATTGCTTCTGCGGCGTCCTGCCTCGGAAATGGGGAGTTAGAGTGGTTGGCTGCGGCAGAAGGGATTACTACCACGGACAAGGCTCCGAAGACAGCGCAGCGCGAAATTGTGTTGGACGGGAAGACAGTTCGGATACTAGGTATGTGTAAAGGCGCAGGAATGATTGGGCCGCGGATGGCGACAATGCTGGCGGTCATCGCGACCGATGCACGCCTGACTCCCGAGACCGCGCAATCGACGCTGCAAGCCTGCACCGACGCGAGCTTCAATTGCATCAGCGTTGAAGGGCACATGAGTACCAATGACACGGTATTGTTGCTGGCAAGTGGGGCGGCCATGGACGCGCCGCTTGAAAGAGATGACCTCAATTCCTTTGGTCGTGCTGTGCAAGAGGTTTGCATCGAACTGGCGCGCCAGATTGCCGACGACGGGGAAGGCGCCAGCCACTTGATCAACATCCAGGTTTCTGGCTGTGCCACTGAGGCTGACGCCCGTCGGATTGCAGAAACCGTTGCCCACAGCAATCTGGTCAAAACGGGAATTGCCGGTGCAGATCCCAATTGGGGCAGGATTGTCTCAGCGGTCGGCTACGCCGGTGTGTCCTTTGACAGGGATAGTTTGGGTTTGGTGTTGAACGGTTTTTCCCTGTTCCAGAATGGTGCGCCAGTGGAATTCGATGCTGCAGTTGTCAGCCAGTCGATGCGTGAACAACGGGAAACAACGGTGGAATTGACTTTTGCCGAAGGGTCTGCTGCGGCTCGCTTCTGGACAAGTGATTTGACGGTCGAGTATGTTCGTTTCAACTCGGAATACCATACCTGATCGCTTGCCGGGGTGCCGTGGCTTCTGCGGGCGTGTTGGTTTCTTGGCCGTATGGGGTGAATGTAGTGGCCCGCAACGAGCAGCTCATTCGTCAGCACAAACTCCTGCAGATCCTCGAACGTTACCGGTTCGGGCGTCTGCTTGAAGAGTTGCGTGACGATTTGGTGGAAGAACTTGGTCTGAGTTCGTTGCATGTGCGTACGGTGCGACGCGATCTGGAAGCGTTACAGCTGGCGGGTGTTGATGTCGATGTGCACGAGCAGGATCGCGGGCGTGCCTGGAAGTTGGGGGCCGGTTTTCGAGGATCGCACAAGATTTCCGCTTCTGCCAGCGAGTTGATTGCGTTGTCGCTGGGACGCGATCTGATGCTGCCTCTGGTGGGTACGCCGTTCTGGCATGGGATCGAGACCTTCTGGAATAAAGTGCGAGAAGAATTACCCACATCGGTATGGGAGCACTATGAAAAATACCGACGATTCCTGGCAGTGCTTGGCTTACCGACCAAATCTTACGAAGAACATCAGGGGATATTGAAGACGATCAATCGCGCAATTCTGGAACACCGAGTGGTGGAAATCGAGTACCAGTCGATTGGCAAACCGGCCGCGCAGCGTTGCATCGAACCGCTGGGTGTGATTTATTTCCAGTCGAGCCTGTATATTCTGGCGGTGGCCCAGGAATTGTCAGGTACCGAGTCTCCGATTCGTCGTTTTAAGCTAGACCGCTTCCGCAAAGCAAAGGCTCTTGATGAATGGTTCAAGCCTCCTGAAGATTTCCAGCTGGATGACTACCTCCGTCAAAGCACCGGCATTTTTTCAGGGCAGGAGCCGATCGAAATCGCGATCAAGATCAGCACTTTGGCGGCACCCTGGGTCAGCGAGGATCCGTGGCATCCTGAGCAACAAGTTCAGCGACACACTGATGGAAGCGTTACTTTAACACTTCCGGTCGTACACGAATTGGAAGTGATTCCTCGTGTCCTGGCGTTAGGTGGAGAGGCGGAAGTGCTTTCCCCCGAATCCTGCCGCCAGATCATGGCTCGTATTGTTCAGCAGATGGCGTGCCGTTACAGTCCCGATTGATTGGTTATGGACAGGGGGTTTACGCAGTTGGGGAGGCGAAACACTTGAGAGTGCTCCCAGGCACGGAGTGTTTTTGCGCGGCTGGCCAAAAAGTGAGCCAACGCGTTCCCTGCTGAAGATCGGTTGGGTTATATTCGCTAGTAGCTGACTGATTGCATGGAAGCGTGTGACACTGGCGTTTCTGGGTATATGTGATCTATCAGAGGGAGCATAGGCCATGGGCGTGAATGAGAAGCCGCGCGTGTTGGTGACCCGTCTCATCCCCGAAGTGGGGCTGCGTCGTATTGTGCAAGAGTGTCAGGCCGAAGTTTGGGAGGAACCGCTGCCTCCGCCACGTGACGTACTGTTGGAAAAAATTGCCGGCTGTGAGGGTATTCTGTCACTGTTGACCGAACGGATTGATGCGGAGTTGATGGATGCTGCAGGTCCACAATTGAAAGTGATCAGTAACTTCGCTGTGGGATTCAATAACGTCGATGTGGCGGAAGCGACACGACGTGGAATTCGTGTTGGCAATACCCCCGGCGTGCTTACCGAAGCAACAGCTGATATGGCTTTTGCATTATTGATTTCTGCGTCGCGCCGCATTGTTGAGGCACAGGATTATATTCGTGAGGGTAATTGGAAAACCTGGGAGCCGCTCGGCCACATCGGTCAGGACCTGGTCGGAAAAACGCTGGGGATTGTTGGGATGGGACGGATTGGCCATGCGCTTGCGCGTCGCTGCCACGGTGGTTGGAATATGCGGATCCTCTACGTCGACAAGTTTCGTAACGAGGCTGCCGAACAAGATTTCGATGCGCAGCACGTCGAATGGAATACATTGCTTTCGGAATCCGACTTCGTTTCGGTACACGTTGACTTGAATTCCGAGACAGAGGGGATGTTTGACCGCGATGCGTTTGCCCAGATGAGGCCGACCGCGGTCTTTGTAAACAGTGCCCGTGGTCCTATTCATAATCAGCAAGATCTTTATGACGCACTGGTTCAAGGAGAGATCTTTGCTGCGGGACTTGATGTGACAAACCCGGAGCCGTTGGATTTAGAGGATCCGTTACTCAAGTTGTCGAATTGTGTGATTGCACCACACATTGCGAGTGGTACGGTTTCTAGTCGAAATGGTATGGCGGAAATTGCCGCGAATAATTTATTGGCAGGAGTTCGTGGCGAACCGTTACGTTGCTGGGTGAACCCAAACTGATCGGCTCGTCGAGCTGTTGCGCATTGTTCCGGGGCATGTGGTACCAGATTTGCCAGCATTCACTAAACGGAAGGACGTGCTGAGTGTTGGTGGAGACAGAAGCGCTGAGTAAATGTTACGGGTCATTCGTGGCGCTGCAATCGTGTAGCTTCTCGATCGCAGCGGGTGAAGTGTTTGGATTGCTGGGGCCTAACGGTGCCGGCAAGACAACGCTGCTGAGAATGTTATTGGGGTTTTTGAAGCCGTCATCAGGTTCTGCGCGAATTGGGGGACGAGATTGTCAGCGTCAATCCTTGGCGGTTCGTAAACAGGTTGCGTATCTCCCCGGAGACGTACGGTTGTTCCGATCGATGCGAGGCACGGCTGTATTGCAGTTCTTTTCGGATGTGCGTCGCGGCGGAAGTTATGATCAGGCTATTTCAATCGCTGAAGAATTGAAGCTGGACATCTCAGTTCGTGTTTCTCGAATGTCGACCGGAATGCGGCAAAAATTGGCATTGGCGGCGGCATTTGCCGCTGATACCCCTCTACTGATTCTCGATGAACCGACGGCGAATTTGGATCCGTCTGTACGCAATACGGTATTGCGGTTAGTCGAGGAGGCCCGGCAGAATGGCCGAACGATCTTGTTTTCGTCCCATGTGTTGGCAGAGGCAGAAGAGGTCTGCGACCGTGTGGGCATTATGAGGCATGGTGAGCTGGTTCACGTACAGGACATTCTGGAATTGCGCCGCGGGCATCGCATTGGCGCCCGCCTGACCGGCGCTTTTCCAGATCCACCTGGTGAACTGCGGAGTCAGTTATCACTCCAGGTTACGGATGATCGCTTGACGGTGGAAACCTATTCACCGTTGGGACCTATTCTGGCCTGGCTTGCCAGTCTGCCGCTCGAGGAAATTCGTGTCGAACCTGTTGGTTTGCGATCGTTGTATGAACGTTTTCATAGCGCTGAAAACCTGGCAACATAACCAATTGTTGCGGTCAGCTTTTTTCGCCTTTTCACACCGCGATACACAACACTGGTCGCTGAGTAAATTGCTGTTATGAATCGAGCATTGGTCAAGAAGTGTATTTCCGACTCGCAGTGGCTATTCCTGTCGCTGGCAGTTCTGTTGTTTATGTTTTGCTGGTTTCGTGTTTGGATTGTCAGCTTTCTGGAGATGCCCAGTTTTGCGGCAGTGGTACAACCGCTGTGGGAGAAGTTTGGCCAATTTTCGCCAGTTGCGTTGGAGCATCTCCTCAGTCATCCCGGTCGTGTTGCTTTGACATTTGTAGAACCATTGGTATTTCTCTCGATCGTAATTTGGGGTATTGCGCGCGGATCCGATGCTGTGAGCGGTGAGCTCAGCCGCGGAACCATGGAAATGGTAATGGCGCAACCTGTCAGCCGGTTGCAGGTGCTTTACGTCCACGTGATGGTAACACTCGCGGGACTTGTCCTGCTTTGTTTTTGCTGCTGGTTCGGAATTCTGGTTGGCGTTGAAACGACTCAGATTGTCGAGCCAGCGACGCGACCGAGTTGGACAATTCCGGGGACGGAGTGGACTTTTTCCTTACCGCTAGGCCGCGCCGAACCACGTGTCGTCGGGTTGGCGACGAAAGTGAATTGTCGGGATATGATCCCACCGGCGATCAATCTTCTTTGTCTGGGTTTTACAATGTCCGGATTGGCGACTCTGTTTTCGTCATGGGATCGGTACCGTTGGCGATCTATCGGGATTGTCTCTGGGATCTTTATTCTGCAGATGATGGCTAAGATTGGCGCTAAGTCGACAGATTCACTTGGATTTCTCCAATGGACTACATTTCTTTCCGCCTTTGAGCCGCAGATTCAAGTGCAAGTTGCTGTCGACTATCCCGCACAGCTCTGGTCCTGGAGATTACTTGATGTGGCCGGCGAGACGGGCGGATTAGGGCCGTTGAGCAGTAACGCGATTTTGCTGAGTATTGGTCTTTTGTCTTATTTGGCAGCGACCTGGATCTTTTGCCGTCGCGATTTGCCTGCGCCGATCTAGTGATCAGCACACCGCCAGATATTGGGCAATATTGACGTGGCGTATTGTCTATACGGTCCAGCGTACGTGTGGATCACCTGAGGTTCTGTCTGGCAGTTCGACAGGCATTTTGACGGTAATGCGGGTCCCTTTCCCCACGGCACTTTCGATGGTGGCACCGCCGCCAAACAAACGCGCGCGTTCGTGTATTCCGGACAGGCCACCACGGTCGTGTGGAACTTGTGCAGGATCAAATCCGATTCCGTCATCGTGGATTTCCAGGATCAGATTCCTTTCATCAACTTGCGTCAGTCGAAGTTCTGCGGACGACGCTTGACTATGCCGGCGGATATTTGTCAGCGACTCTTGTGCAATACGAAACAGGGTTCCCTCGAGAAGAGGCGGCAGGCTCGAAAAAGGCACGCGATGCACGAATTCGACCGTGGTTGAGCTGCGTTCTCGCTCTTGTGAGACAAGTGAATGTAATGATTCGACGATTCCCATTTCATCAAGGATCATCGGCCGGAGTTCGTCCATCAGCCGTCGCGCTTCATTGGTAGCTCGCCCCAGAAATTCCAATGCCTGGTTGAGTTCTGCGGGTATTTCTTGCCCGCGTGTGTGGTAACCGTTTTGCAACGCCTGAAGCATCATGTGTGCGGCGACGACATCTTGCGTGAACCCGTCGTGAATTTCGCACGCGACAAGGCGTCGCTCTCGGTCTTGCAGGTCAAGCAACTGGCGCAGAAGGCGTTGTTCAGCATTTAATCGCTGTTCTACTGCTTTACGCTGGCTGACATCTTCGATGATCGAAAAACAATGACCTACTGGGTGTGATGTGGCCGGTACAATCGTGCACGTTACGCGCGTCCAGACGGCGCGCCCGCTCTTGTGCAGAAAACGCTGTTCCACATGAAATGTCTGACGTTTGGAGCTCACCAACTCGGCAAACAGCTGACGCTCTCGCTCTTGATCTTCTGGATGCAGGATTGTTGCCACCTCGATCCCGATCAGATCGTTGACCTGATAACCGAGCATGCCGCAGAAGGCCCGATTTGTTTCCAGGATGCGGCTTGCCGGTTCACAATCCGTGCTCAACATGCCAAGTTTCGATTGCCGCAGGAACTGACGCAAACGATCTTCGCTGGCGTGTTGATCGGTGGATTGCTCAGGTGGCATCACATCTTACACCGCAGGTAGGAGGTGTCGTGGTGGTTCGCCGCCGGTTATTTTGAATCGAGGCTGCGCGGCAGACTTCTACCGGTAAACGGCACTGTGGCGAAACGGTATCGAGAAACGTTCTGACGGCAGTGTCGCTGCGGAATAGTTTGTCCGTTTTCCAAGTCACTGGGGGCAAGCAAACGCCGCGTGAAGACCTGGCGGATGCCCAGGGGAACGCACAACAGCAGGTGAAGAGGAAATGCTGTCCAGGTGATAGTCGTAGAAAATCGCTTTGCAAAGAACGCCTGGTGTGGATTCCCAGACCATCCGTACACTAACCAAACCATCCCTTTTTATCGAAGGACTTGATGGCTTTCTCTTCGTCGTTGTGAATGTCGAAGATCTTGTTCAACTTCATCAGCTTGAACACTTCCGCCACATTGGGACTGATATTGGTCAGTTTCAAGTCGACAGTGTCCTGTTTGCATTTCTTGCTCAGCAGAACAAGTTTGCCAATCATCGCGGAGGACATGAACGAAACAGTCTCAAAATTCAATACCATCTTGCCTTGCGCATGGGCCGCTTTTTCCACCAACTCTTTGCCGAGTTGTTGAATTCGAGCATCGTCCAGAATCTTGGATTCGGTGAAACTGACGATCAGGATGCCTTCGTGTTCCCGCGACTTTAGTGACATCGGTGTGTCCGTTGCTGTAAAGAAGAAATGGCATTTCCTCCGTTAAGGTAACACGCGACTGGAAAGGATGCAATCGATGAAGATGAAGAGGAACTGACAACACCCGGAGGTATTCGTCTGTGTTCTGCTAGTCAAGAATCGGCAAAACAGGTGTCAGGAGATTGACGCAGGTAGTTGAAAAGAAAGTCAAAAGCCTGGCACTCCTCTTCGCCCCCGGTTTTTTCTACCAGCGTTGCCAGCCGTGTAAATTCTTTTTCCAGGTCGGATCGAGATGACCAGGCCATCCTGGTTGCCAGAATCGCAGCTTCGACAACTGCGTGCTTGGCTCGGTTGAGTCCGAAAAAATCTCGCAGGTGTCCGTGGGACAGTACTTCGCAATCGAGTCGTGTCCGTGGCTCTGCGTCGCAGCGGGAACTAACACGAAATGCATACCACCGACAGGCGTCATCCAGGATGTAGCCCGGTACTTCCTGACAGGATGATAATGCGGGTAGCGGATCGAGTTTACCAACTGCGGCTCGTGCCAGCAGATTGACGTTGTCAACGACGTGGAAGATGCCGACGCCGGTGCGTTTGAGGTTTTGAAACGTTGTTGATGTCTGGTACGGGCGTAAGATCAACGTTCGCAGATCCGGGTCGACAATCGGTCCCATCGGCGAGATGTTGGGTTGCCCGTCGGCGTTGGTAGTCGTGACGATACCTTCCAGGATGAGCGGCATGATGTCAGTTCTGACGGTATCTCTTCAGATATGAAGAGAGTTACCTGCCCTCCAAATTAGAATGTGATCGGAACATCAGGAACCTCTGGATTCAGCCCGCCAGGGGGTCTCCAGGAGTCAGGCAGGTCAGGAACTGGCTCATTCCCTCTCAGCCCTGCGCCTTGAAGGAAACGGGCCAGTAATTTCAAGCCGTGTTCGGTCAGCACGGACTCAGGATGAAATTGGAGGCCGATGACAGGGAGTTCGCGGTGTCGAATTGCCATCACCGTTTGATCCTGGGTGTGGGCGGATACTTCAAAGCTGTCTGGTAGTGAATGAGGGTCGACTGTCAGTGAATGATAACGACAAGCCACGAGCGGATCAGGCAGTTCACGAAACACTCCGCGGCCATCGTGTGTGATGGCACTCGTCCGTCCGTGCATTGGTTCCTGGGCACGAATCACACGAGCCCCAAATGCTGCAGCGATCGTTTGATGTCCGAGACAGACTCCCAGTATCGGGACCTGGCTGGAGAGTTCATGTACGACTTCGATTGAACATCCTGTTTCCTCGGGGGTCCCGGGACCTGGAGACAACACAATCGCTTGTGGTGCCAGTGCACGGATTCCCACTGCGTCGATCGCATCGTTACGAAACACCAATGTCTCTTGGCCCAGGCACTGCAGATAACGTGCGAGGTTGTGTACGAAACTATCGTAATTATCAATGAGTATGATCATCAGGTGAGCGAGTCGATCAAGCCTTGAGCTTTGTGCCAGGTTTCTTCATATTCCTGCTGTGGTGACGATTGAGCAACAATGCCCCCGCCGACTGGAAGCTGCCACCACCCTTGGCCGGCCGTAATGGTTCTGATCAGGATACTGAGGTCCATTGCACCATCAAAGCCGACGTACCCTAGACTTCCACAGTAGGCACCTCGAGTCGTCGGTTCAATTTCTGCGATAATCTGCATGGCCCGTACCTTGGGTGCACCAGTGATGGATCCGCCGGGGAAGCTGGCTTGCACTAAATCCAGAGGGGTTTTGCCGGTTGCCAGTGTGCCGCAGACGTTTGAAACGAGGTGTTGAACGAATGCGTAGAGTTCCAAGTCGCACAGTTGTTTTACGCGAACGGTCTCAGGCTGGCAGACACGAGACAGGTCGTTGCGCAACAGGTCCACAATCATCACGTTTTCCGCGCGATCTTTTTCGCTGTGGATAAGCTCTTCAGCGCGAAAGAGGTCCGCCACGGCATGTTGCGTTCTTTGCCGTGTTCCTTTGATAGGGCGGGCCTCAACATCGCGATCTCGCACTTGCAGAAATCGTTCTGGCGAGGCGCTCACGATCTGGGAAGGGCCGAGATCGAAATACGCTGCAAACGTGGCCGGGTTGCGCTGTCTTAGTCTCAAGTAGAGTTGCTGGCTCGGCTCTCGCGCTGGACAGAGCAGGCGCTGTGATAGATTGACTTGGAACAGGTCGCCGGCATGGATGTATTCAACAGCCCTCTCGACCGCTTGATGATAGCCGGTGGCGGAAAAGTCACTCGTCAGATTGAGGCCCCCAGAAACCGTGAATTGCGGAGCCAGGCGATCAACTGAGAGGTCGTTCAGCTGATGCGGGCTCTGGTATGGTTGGGCTGTTGGGTTCTTGAGGAGCTGACGGAAGAAGTTGAGACGTTGGTGGGCCTGGTCTAACCGGTCTTTTGTCGCGGTTGCGGGGAATCCTTGCGAGATGATCCAGCTGCGATTGGACTGGTGGTCGAACGCGACCACGACGTCGTACAGACCAATGGCCAGGGCTGGAATTGTGAATTCTGCATGGCGCGCAGCAGGTACTTTTTCCAGACTGTGGCAAAGATCATAGGCAAAGAGGCCAGCTGCACCCCCCTGAAACGGCGGCAGGGAAGTTTGCGTTTCGGTTTGCCAGTCAGCCAACAATTGACGAATGCGCGTTAATCCGTCATGTGCTCCAACCGGAACTTCCAAAAAGGAGAATGGATCGGCGGCGACAAAAGAGTATCGACCCAGCACGGGGTCCCGCAGGGCACTATCGAGAAACAAGACATGTGGTAGAGAAGCGAAGGCGTGAAACACGTGTACCGGGTCGAGTGTAGGATCGAGTTCTTCTACCAGGGGGAGGCAATTAGTCAAGTGCATCCTCCTGGGCAATTTGTGACGGACCTTTGGCTGTGGTCGAATCACCGGATCCCGCCTGGGACGGCGGTGACTGCGCGGATCCGGTACGTGGCAGACGGTGATAGGTTTCGTCGACGGTCAACAGACCCCAGTCCAAAGGCTCGTCCTGTTCGTATTGCTTGCCCAGTGTGATGGCAGTCTTTGCTTTAGCCAGTTCGTATCCCAGGTAAAACGCGTGACTGGCGTCCAGGTTACGCGGGTCAGCTGCCAGCAATTGATCGAACAAGTGAAACGGATCTGTGTCTTTGAGATAGAGTCCGGACGATACCAGATGCAGTTGCCGGTTGTCGGCAAAGAGCCGGTAGTTGTGATCGCGAACCTGTGCTGCTAACTCCTCCAGTTCACGCTCATCGACGGCGTATTGCTTGCCATCGCGAAGCATGATCAGCCCGGGTTCAAGGTGTTTGGGAAGAACCTGATGGTAAATTGCATAATGCACTAAACGACGCGCCAAGTCGCATTCGCGAACGCTGCTGCGAGCCCAGTTGATCACTTGTGTCGTTAATACACTGTGGATCTTGAGTTCCTGGCAGATTCCCAGAAGCAGCACATTGATGCCGGCCGAGTCGACGTCCGTCAGCTCAGTAAGATTTCCAATGCCCATCATCATTTCCTGGTCAGGAAAATCGCTGCGGACCTGTAGGTAACGGTGCAGGCTGTTTGCCAGTCCATACCCAATGGGTTCAAGATCAGGGTCAATACGGAGTGCAACATTGGCGGCGGTGAGTTGTTCGACTGTCCCGTAGAGTCCCCGCAGATCTGTCGGCTCATCGGGAATGGCGACGACTTCACAGCCCCAGTCGGGTGCAGCGTCACGATTGGTGCTGTTGACAGAGAGTACTAATTCGGCTCCGGCCTGGACGGCGTCCTGAATTTCTTTCGGATTCAGGCTGTCGATCGAAACTCGATGTCCTTGATCCCGTAACGCTTTGATGCAATCCCCAATGCCATTCCACGGATCGCCGGGATCGCATCCAACGTCAATCAGGTCCGCACCAGCAGCACATAATTGTTCAGCTTGCTTCAAGATTGTGTCCCGTGTTAATCTCGGAGCGTGGTTAATTTCCGCCAGAATCTGAATGTCGTATTCACCGTAGGATGGATCCCGTTTCGGCTGCCTCCCGAAGAACTCGGGTAATTCACGAAGGTCGCGCGGTCCACATCTCACCGGGCACCCGGCCGCCGTTGTCAAAGCCTGCAGATCGCCATTGCAGTACCCCGGCAACAGAATTTCAGTCACATTGACCGGAATTTGCAGGTGGCGTTGGATCCATTGGGGCGTCATCAACGCGGCAACGGTGATCGGCAGCACTGAGATCGAGTAATCAAATCCTGCCCGTGGACCCAAGTCCAGGAGTGTGCGCTGTAAGGCCGGTGCCGCCAGCTTTCCGGTCACAAAGTGGATTTGAGAACGCGTCATCGACAGTCACCATACGGAGGGTAACGCCTGGTCTGAATTCAGATACTGTGTTAGCGGATCTGCCAGTCTCATGGGAGTCAAGTTACCTGTGATCGGTTGTTTTCCGGCACACCTTGATCACGTCTTTCAGGGCGTATGACCCTTTTCGAACGTTTTCCAGTCGGACGCTCGGATGCGACGCAGTTCTTCCTGAATGTTGTCACCCACATAGAACGAAAGCCACCCGCAGAGTTTTCGTGTTGCCCCGATCGGACAGTCCGGGAAGGCTGGGTCGGAGTGCATGCAGGGGCAGGCAGCGTTCGACCAGGGACGCACACAATTTTCCCAGGCAGTGATGATCCAGCGTTTTTGCTGTTTGTCATGGCAGGCGACAAAAGGGTCTGAGATAACTCTGTTTTCCGTGGTCCGCTGGTCAAATCCTGTGGCCTGCCCCAACATGACACAGTTTTGCACTCGTAGCCCCGTCAGGTCCTGACTGCTATTGTTTGTCAGCCAAAGTTCCCAACGAACCGATTCGGAACTGGCGCGAACACGTGCACCAAATGAAACGTGATTGGGTAACTCACGCGTAATGTCAAAAGAACCGTCAGCGTTACGGTTCCATTCCTGCGGGGGCAACACGATACCTTGCCGCGTCCAACGCGTCGGGACGTGGGTATGTGCCAGGTAAAGAAGTTCCCGCTGGTTGCCTTTCCCTGACCAGATCGCCTCCGGCACATCGACGACCACATAACCACCGTTCTTCCACGGTGCGAAAACACTAACCTTCGTTTCACGTTGAGGCCGAATAGCCCCGTCTCGAAAACCGATCCGTGGATGACGACCGCCCGGGTAAGGGAGCACCTGTAACGCAGTTGTTGCTGTCCGCGGCGGTATCTGGAAACGCAAGTCCAATCGTTGCAGCGTTGCCGCGATATCGTCGGTTTCCATACCGGTTGCAGCGGCAACTTCGGTTTCAGTGAAGCCATGAAACTGAACCATATTGGTCAACCAGTACCGCAGGTCTTCATCGTTCAGGGGACGACGTACATTCGACCGTTGTTTTCCGGAGACGACGTAATGTTGGCGATCACGAATCACCTCCTCGTAATTGTGAGGGTTGACAGTGGGATCGACGTACTGGAGCAGATCACGCATTGCGATGACCTGATACTTGTGCAGAGCCAGGTACTTCATGAACGCTGCGAAACGTTCCTCGGAACTGCTGACCCAGGGATGGGCTCGGTCGGGAACACCGTGAAACTGCAGCACGGCGATATTGCCATGTCGCGCTTGTGAGACTGCGCGAATCAAATCATTCAGTTCCCAATCTGGGCGGGCATCGCCGGCGGATGGAATCAACAAGGGATGGTCAAGGCCTGGTTCATAAGCGAAACCTCGCCCTGATTCATAGGGGTGCTCGGGTAGGCCCCCGCGTCTGGCAACTTGGATACCGTGATTCCCTAAAATCTCCAATGCGTCTGGGTGGATTGCATTACCCGGCCAGGCAAAGCTTATTGGGACCGGGATCTTGTACTGACGACATTTTTGCTCGATTCCCTCGAGTTGGTTTGCCAGTTGATCGAGAGTTTCCTGTTTGACACCGAGATGATCCTTGGTGTGATTACCGATCTCAAATCCGTCCCGATGGAGCTGGGCAATTTCATCCCAGGTCATGTAGTCTTGTTTGTTTGTGGGAAAATCAAATCCTTCTGTGATAAAAAACGTCGCTTTGAATCCATACCGACGAAGTATTGGCCGGACGATCGTGAAATGCGATTTCACTGAATCATCGAAGGTGAGTACAACCAGTTTGTCGGGAATCGGTTCGCGTGCCGCACCAGATGTGAACATCGCAGCAGACAACGCCAGGAGTGTCAGGATCGTTTTCATGAGTTGATGTCCTGCGATGCAAACGTAAGGCTGCGTGGTGACTACTCGAGATACGTTGACCCCGCCAGTGTGTATGCAAAGCTCGGGGAGTCAGGATTCGAGAAAACAGGGAGTGTGGTGAAGTGCTAGTTGACAGGTTTTGGGATACGGAAGGCAACCCATCACGAAGGGTGTCAAGTCAGTTTCCACGGACGGGCCTCGAACGTAACATTGATTATATTCTCCGCCTGAGTTCCGGGCCAAGGCGACAGAGAAGCTGGTTCATAAGACGGTATCAGATGAATGGCTGGTGCGAATACCACGCAGAGCGAGACTGAAAGGACGGGAGAGAAGATGACCGTGTCGCCTCGATTTTTGTTGTTGCAGGTGCGCGATTTTCCAGACCCGATGCGGAAGCAGGAGGTGGTGTGCTTTACAGAAGCTACAGGGTGTGATCCGCATCATATGCAGACGCTTGATCTGCTTTCAGAAGGTCTCACCGTAAGGGCGTTGCATCAATTTGATGTGGTCCTGGTTGGTGGCTCTGGTGACTACTCGGTAGTTGATGGTGGACCCTGGTTGTCGCGGGCACTCGATGCCATGCGTTTGTTGCACGAACAGGGCAAACCGACTTTTGCTTCGTGTTGGGGATTTCAGGCATTGGCTTTGGCGTTGGGTGGCGTGGTGGTAACGGATCGATCGCGAGCTGAAGTGGGTACCTATCCACTACAGCTGACCAGTGACGGCTGCAGTGATCCGGTGTTTAGCCCGTTCAGCAAGGAGCTTCGGGTGCAGCTTGGGCATCAGGATATTGTTGATCGTTTACCGGTGGAGGCGACCTTGTTGGCCTCGAGCTGCGGTGTGATTAACCAGGCGTTTCGGATCGAAGGCAAACCGATCTACGCGACACAGTTTCACCCGGAATTGACCAAAGCCCAATTTTTGGAAAGGGTCAAGAACTATCCCGAGTATATTCAGTCAGTCGCAGGTGTGACGTTTTCTGAATTTACCGATTTGGTCGAAGAAACACCTGACGCTAGAAGTTTACTGACGCGTTTCTTGACACACGTCTTACCCTCTTGATACGTGGCGTATCGTCGTCGTGTGCGAGAACATGTGGACTGCCGGGATTTAGATTTCCAGGCGCTGGGCGACAACTTGTGCTTCTTCCTGTGGGTGTTCCGGTGGCAAGAAGGGGAGTAAATGGGAACGCCTGGGACCAGCGAGTTCAAACGCCTTGCGAAAAAAATTGTTCGCGCGGTCAATCTGGCCGTCGTAATGCAAAAAGAGACCTAGCAAGAACAACAGGTCATCATCGTGAGCATTGTTCCAGGCTGCCTTGGCGAGTGCTTCGAGGTGTGTGGCCTTGGCGATGTTGTTGTCTTGATAGAGTTGTGCCAGTGCAAACCCACTGCGCTGCAGTGATGGTTTCATCGCTACTGCGCGTTTGAAGGTGCGCGCAGCGCGGTCAAATTGTCCCAACGCAATCAACGCATGGCCCTGCCGAAAGTAAGGCTCCGCAAGATCGCGGGCGACGCTACTGGCGGTCCGATAATGTTGCAGTGCCTGATGGAATCGCTGTCTGGAAAAACAGCGATTCCCCAGGTCGATCATGCGTTCAGCGCGCCGACGGGTTTCCGCATTCGACTTGCGTACCGTCGAATCGGGTGTGCGGCGTTGGGCCGGGATTGTCTGGCCAGAGAGATTGATTTCCAAGAAACGCTGAGCAGCTTGCGGCCCAAAAAGGAGTCCCGGTGGTTGATAAACGGGTGGCATCCACCGCGCCGTGTAAGCGCTGTAATAGCAGGGTTCCCAACGATAACAATGGTAAGGATATGCGACATAACCGGGAACGAAGACGCCCTGATAGATGGCCGAGTAACCGTGGGTTCTCCAGCGATGAAATCGCGATACCTCGTAGTGCTGCCAGGCGCTGCGGCCGACCGAGAAGCGAGGCAGACACGGGGGGGCAGCGGCAAGGGGGATTAGAGACTGCAGCACCAGGACGAGGAAGAGCAACCGAGTGGGCATCCAGTGCATGATTAGAGCTCCGGCCTGACCTGTACCACGTTGATCCGTACCAGTTCGTCGACCCGTACCAGTTCGTCGACCCGTACCATTCCACGATGTCGGAACCGGATTATCTCAATTCGCCCCTGTCATGACAAGCGCGGCCGACGGATCACTCTTCCAGCTTGAACACCTGTTCAGCCACATTCCATTGGACTTTCGTTCTCCTGTCCAGCTTGCGAATCGTACGCCATGTTCCGTCCGTTTCCAACGCGCTGAACAGGTTGCAGTTGAGCTGTTTTTGGTAATCTTTCGGAAGGCTTTCCAGCACTCCCTCGACGCACCGCGTGGCTTGCACGCGCAGCAGTGATTTGGCGAGCAGGAAACTGTTTCCCAGTTCGCTTTTCATCCGTTTGGACTGAATGAGATTTTCGATTGTCTTGATTGGTGATCGTGTGGGAGTCAGGGGATGTGACCGGAGTTGGCACGAGTCGCGGCAGAATTTCAAGAAGTCGCCTGGGGTCCGCGCTGCGCCAGCGGTTTGAAATCCACTGAGCAGTGACAACGGAACGTCGTCGATGAGAATCAAGGGGAAATTCGCGACCTGATTTCCCTGCAACTGTAGATCCGGCGCCTGTCCGTCCAGGTGAACGATCGCCATTTCTCCAGAGGCGTCTTCGGGAACAAAGAGCAGCCGTGCCAGGAGAAAGATACGATTTGCGTCGAGGTTGTACTTCCATGCCCTGGCGGAATCATTGCGAGCGAGATTGTAATAGCTGGTTAACGCGTCGATGGCTTGCTTCTTGCCAACGGAGTGGAGCAGGTTTACAGTCTGGATCAGTTGGACGGGTTGGAGATTGAAACCGTTAAACGACGCCAGGTGAATCCGTCGTACTAGTGGCAGCAGGTCGTCATGAATTTCCCCGCGCAAGTCATCAAAGTGAATAAAGTTAAATGACGTAACTCGATCTTGAGCCAGTATGTTGCCTGGTGGCTCGTACAGATCGCCAAAATGAACGATCAAATAAGCGCCTGATCCCAGCGGGTAACGGATGCGACCTGTGTCGTCAATGAATGCGCGATCGTCTTGCCATTGGGACGGGCCACGAGTCGCTCGGACGACGGCTTCTACCCGATTTGCAGTCATGCCGACTTCCATGACCTGGTAGAGATTGCCGACTTTTTCGGTCTCCGGTTCAGTGCGCATCCACCGGATGCTGACTAGAATAGCCACAACGAGTACGGCACCGGCAAGGCTGGCTTTGGAGACTTGCGACCACGTCCGCGGTGGGTCTGTGGGTTCGTCTGACGCGGCGTGCACACGCGGTTGGGCACCTGGTGGCAGATCCCCGATGGTCACCGACGATAGCTCGGCCAGCATTCGATTGCGGTCCGGTTTCGATCGAATCGAATCGCTGAAAAATACGCTGATTTGAGGATCCGCTAAAGGCGAGTCAAGATCGGAATCACTTGTTTCTGGTCGGCGGGTTCCGGGGGCTCGGTTGACACGATAGGCCAGGCGACCATTGTGCAGAGGTGCGATGGCGGGGGACTGTACTTCCAGGATGACACGTTGCCCGGTGGACGTTTCACAGGCCAGGTATTTGTCGTATTTTTCATCGGTACGCAAGTATTCATCAACCCGGTAGTCGTCAATGAAGAAGCCCCAGTATTTTCCTTCTTGAAGCTGCTGACACTGCCACTCGGTGAGCAGATCATCCTCGATGAGTCGCGCGCAAAAAACCGCCACGTGTCGTCGACCGGTATATTCCGCTTGCCATTTCAGGTAGGTTTCTTCGAGCTTTGACTGGGGAACGAGTTGGCTCGCCAGCAGGTGCGCCAAGAAACGGTCGATGTCAGTAGACCAGGGATGGCGAGACATGGTAGTTGGCGGTAAACAACGTATACGAACATACTGACCGGGAACACCGCGTCACCCGGGGGGTTGAAACCAGGAGATGGCGATTATACCGCAGTGCTGGGGGCCCACCAAAAAATCGCGTTGCTCACTTGTTAGTATCCGTAGTCTGCCTTGAGCTTGGACTCGTCGCGCCAACGCGGACTGGTTTTTTCAATGCGCTGCGTGTGAAGTGCCAATCCGGAAACATGCTGGAGAAGCACTTCAAAAATCCGGTTTGCGACGATCAGATGTCCGAGATCGCTTTGATGAACACCGTCATTGTGAACGAGCCAGGAAGCTTCACCGCTGGCGCCGATGAGGTCGACATACAAACACTCTTGCTGACGAGCGACTTCCGCTACAGATCGGTTGAACGTCTTGAAGAGGTCCAGGTTGGCATGTTGCCAGCCTTTTCCGCCGGCCATGAAATCAGTCATAAAGTAAGGGCCTGGCAGCACAATCAATGGTTGGATCTGCTGGCGGACACTCTTTACAACTCCCGTCAATTCCTTCTCAAACAGTGAAACTGGAGTGCCGCCACGGGCGTCATTGAGCCCATATGAAATAATCAAGAGGTCGGGATGCTGGTCAAAAACGTGCTTTTGGAGACGCTCGTTGGCTGCCGGTTTTCCACTATACGGGTAGCAGGGGCTGCGTGTGGAAATCACATTGGACCCGATTCCCGCGTTGAAGATGTCCAGGGGCTGAGATTGTACATCGTTGATCATCATACCCAATCGTGAGACCCAGCAACGTTGACGGGTGGTACTCCAGCCACCCGCAGTGGTACTTTCGCCCAGCGCTACAAGTTTCCGGAACTCGTTCTTCCACCAGTCTTGTTTTTTATCTGGTTCGATTGCAACGGTAGCCTGGAGTGATGGGAGGCTACCGGCTATTCCAACACCGGCGATCGCTGAGCTGCTTTCGAGAACGTTGCGGCGTGTCCATTGTTGGCCCGACTGCGGACGCGGCATGGGAAGATCCTTGTTCTTGAGTGGCACAAGAGAAGTAATGACGCACGACGTTGCCCGTGCAGCAGTGAGTGCCTGGCGAGTTAGTCAGCATGAGTAAGTCGTGATGTTTTCAGATTACGGTTTTTCACCGCGCTGCAATCGTATTTCAATGGCATCGAGGCAAGGTAGCACATCCGCAATTCCATCGACGACATAATGGGCCCCAGCCTGATTCATCTTCGTGTAGGCGCGTTGGATGCGTCGGTCGTATTCTGGCTCTGGAAGCGCGCTGATTTCGGCTTCGTTCAAGCCGATCTCATTTCCCGTTTTGGCCAGCCCAATCGTCCACATGCCGGCGTTCAAACCCTCCGCAATGTCCGGTACGGTGTCGCCGATCTTGACGATGGACTCCATGGGAAATATTCCCAGTTGTTGTGCGTTGACCAGGCACATCCAGGGTGCAGGGCGTCCCGCCGGCACGTCCGTACCACAGACCATGGAATCGGGCTCATACCCGCGCTGGCGAGCCTCTTTCTGGACGATCGCCATCATCTCAGCGTCGTAGCCGGTAGTAGAACCGATCTTCAACCCGCGTTTGCGAAATTCCGCGATCGTTTCCAGAGTGCCGGGAATCAGGTCTGCATATTCAGCCAGGCATGCCAGTTGCAGTGGAATGAAGTCGGCAAACATGGTCTCGACATCGTGGTCGTTACAGTCGCGACCATGGGCCTCTTTCCACCGGCGTGAGACTGCGGGAATCTTCGTGATCTGTTCGATATGGGTTCGCTTGTGGGTCCCCATCGGTTCGCGAGCTTCTTCGACCGAGATTTCGACCCCCTGGCGTTTGAAGACTTCACGAAAAACAACTGCTGGTGCGTAGCATCCGTAGTCCACGGTCGTGCCCGCCCAATCAAGGACTACGGCTTGCAGGCCACCCCGGTACTGTCGTTGGAATGTAAATACGTGGCTCACCCGTCTTTCCCTCCTGTGATTTGCCGCGTAAGGTACGGCAGCGACTCCGATGAATCTTAATTGCCGAGGCTCGACAACGTGACGCGCATTCTGATCACTGAGTGTAAGCAGGAAGTTTCTTCGTTCAATCCAGCGGCCAGTCATTATGACGATTTTGTGACCTACCGCGGGCAGCAGCACCTGGATTACCACCGCACTGTACGCGATGAAGTGGGTGGAGCCCTGGCGGTGTTCGATGCGGAGGATGTCGAGCTTGTTCCCGCTTTTGGAGCCCGCGCGATGACTTCAGGGGGAACCTTGGATCACGCGAGTTTTGAGCAATTAACCGGAGAGTTCTTGGACAGTGTGACTCGGGCCGGATCTGTGGATGCGGCATATTTTTGCTTGCATGGAGCAATGTCGGCCGAACAAGAAAGTGATCCAGAAGGATTCTTGTTGCAGCAGGCACGGGAAATCCTTGGTGATACGGTTCCGATCGTCGTCTCGCTCGATTTACATGGAATCCTGACCGACCGCATGTTGCGATTCAGTGATGCGGTAGTGATTTATCACACGTATCCACATGTGGATTTTTACGAAACCGGTCAGCGCGCTGCGCGGTTGCTAATGCGAATCGTACGGGACGGAGTGCGGCCCGTCACGGCCCGAGTGAAGATCCCCGCTTTGGTTCGTGGAGACGAATTAATTACCGAGACGGGACTTTTCGGTAGCTGTATCCGGCAGGCCCAACAGGTCGAAGCACAGCCCTGGGGCCTCTCGGCCGGCATGCTCATCGGCAACCCTTTCACAGATGTTCCCGAGCTGCGGTCCAATAGTGTGGTGGTTACCGATGGTGATGAAGAAGCGGCCCGTCAGCAAGCGATCGCATTGGCCGAGTTGTTCTGGCAACATCACGAGCACATGCAGGTTCCCTTGACGAGTCTCCCGGATAGTATCCGTCTGGCCCACGAAACCGCAGGAACAACGGTTCTTATGGATGCCGCAGATGCGACCAGTTCGGGCGCCTCGGGAGATAGTAACGCAATACTGCGGGAATTAGTTGCATCGGAGTATGACCGTCCCGCCCTGTTGCCGCTGGTCGATCCACCTGCTGTAGAACGCGCTTTGCAAGCAGGGATCGGAGGTACCATTCGCACGACGCTTGGCGGGGCTCTGGACCCAGCGCGGTTTCCCCCGTTAGAACGCGAATGTGTTGTGCGTTTGTTGTCGGATGGCCGTTTCTTGAGCGAGTCATTTCGACAGCCTTGGAATTCCGGACCGACCGCGGTTTTGGAATCGGGTGCACTGACCGTAGTCGCGTCGACCAAACCGGTGAGTCTGTACGACCGTTCTTTTTTCCTGGCTCACGGCCAGAATCCCCAGCACTTTGATCTGGTCGTGGTGAAATCCCCACACTGTGAGCCACACATGTTTGCCGAATGGTGTGACCGACTGGTCAATGTCGATGCGCCCGGCGCCACCAGTGCCAACGTACGCGAGTTAGGACATGTGGTCTGTGAACGTCCGGTTTTTCCACTGGATGAAATACCCCAATACCAGCCCACCGCGGATCTATTTCGGCGTTAAGATACGCGAGCAAGTCACCACGGGTTGGCCCGCCGGTGCCGGTCGATTGCTGTGAAGCTGCTGCAAGCCTGGTGCACTGCGCGTTGCACCGCCGGCAGGGATGCAGGATGATGGTTGTGCTGACAGCGTACTGATGTGGCCGCACCGTTTTGTCTGGGTGGGTTTCCGTTAGCGGGCCGCCTTGTGGTCAGCGGTTGCAGGTCTTCTGGGGGCCGATCGTCACGAGCACTTCGAGGTGATCATGAACGGCATTCACAACGCACCGGGGGTCTCCCACTCACTCTATGGTCGCTCCGATCGCTGGTTTTTGTTGACGCTTGTCGCACTCAACTATTTCACGATCTACCTCCACCGAAACCTGCTCAATTATGTACAGATTCCCCTGCAGGAGGGACTCGATCTTACTGAAACCCAGATCGGCTGGTTGCGTCCCGCCTGGTTGATTCCTTATTGCCTGGCCCAGCTCGGGGTCGGGTATCTTTCCGACAGGTTTCGTCGCCGCACCGTGGTGCTGTCGTCGCTGATTGCCAGTAGTTGTTGTTTGGCGGCAATGGGTTTGTCCCGGGGGTTTGAAGACATGGTGCTGGGGCGTGTTGTATTGGGGCTTGGGCAATCGTGCGCGGTCCCTGCGATGGCCAGTATCATTGCCGATTGCTTTACGGCACGTAACCGTTCACGGGCATTCGGTATCTATTTGTTCAGCTACAACTGCGCGCTAGTAGTGGCCGGAAAGTATGGAGGGCGATTGGCAGACACCGCGGTTTGGCACGTGCCGGTCGGCACATCTGTCATTGACGTGGAAGGATGGCGGATGGCGCATTTTGTGTTTGGCGTTGCCGGCCTGGTGGTGTGGCTGTCCCTGTTGTTCTTGCTGAGCGAACCAGATCGTACGGGGCACTCCGCGGAGGCCCAGGCGGAACCCAATGCGATGGGGGTTTGGCGTTCGGCGCTCTGTGTACTGGCGGTCCCGTCTTTTCGCTTGTTTGCATTGACGTTTGCACTGGCAGGAATGGTTGTCAGTATGATTCAGTTCTGGTTACCCAGACATTTCTATCGAGTGTTCCATACTACTTACGGTTGGAACCTTGAAGATGCCGGATTTTTTGCCACGCTGTGGATTCAGAGTGGTACGATCATCGGCCTGTTTGTGGGAGGCTGGCTGGCCGATTGGTGTTCGGCTCGTACTTACCGTGGTCGCGTCTTCGTACAGTTGGTTGGTTGGCTGGTAGTGGCGCCAGCGATCCTGGTGGTCGGCTCTAGCGAGACGGTTCCCCTGCTGGCGGTGGCGATGCTGGCGGTGGGAGCGGGTGTGGGGCTCTATCAGTCGAATACTTGGACCGCGACATTTGAAGTTGTTGATCCGGCCACTCGGGCTACTGCCGTCGGGTTTTTGAACTTGGGATCGGGAATTCTTGTTCACTCGTGGTTTGATCCGGTCATCGGCTGGCTCAACGAAACGGTCCTGGTCAACCACTCTTCGAATTCGCTTGGATTCTTGTTAACCAGTATGGCGGTCCCTGCCGCGATCGCAGCCGCGCTGTTGGCTCGGGCGATGCTGGTGACACTTCCCCGGGACTTTCGGGATGGCAATCAGCCGCCCGTCGTCGAATAGACGTGGTCAATTCCGGCGCTACAGGTCCAGTTAGAAAAGGTGATCTATGGGGCTGTCGCCTGGTCGACAAACGTCTGCCAGAAGCGTTCCGCTTGTTGCTGATGCGATAGTATCGCTGCGGCATTTTCGAGTTTCTTCGACTCGATCTTGGCGATGCGCTGTTGGACCCAATCGAGAAAGAATTGTGCTGCCTGGCGGCTGATCCGGGGTCGTTTTCCAATTTCTACATAGTAGGGTCCAGAACTTCCCAGACGGTAAGATTGTCCGTAGTTGCTGACAGCTCGAATCAGCATCCAACCACTTTCGTGGAATTCCAATTCTGGCAGGCGCCCGCCGGATCGTGCATACTGATCCAATCGTACTTCGTGTTCTACTTTTCCATTCTTGATAACTTCAAGATAATCGACTTTGTCGCGCAATGAGAGTTTCAAGCTTGCCCGTAACCGCACGGTTTCGCCTGCGGTGGCTTGAAAGATATGTCCGGGAAGTTGGCCGTTCACGCGTGGTCTTAACAAGGGGCCATTGGTGACAATAACGCGCCCCGCCCTCAAGCCATCCCACCATCGCCGCCAGGTAAGTTGTTTGCCGCAATAGACGTAGACACGGTTGTAGCCCAGGGGGTTTGGTGAGACACCAGACGCACTTCCCGCTGAAGGTGGAATCCGGAGGCCACAATTGAGGATCTGATAGTAGATGTGCTGGCTCCAGCGGCCGTTGCCGTGCGGGTTCGGGTAGAGCAGCTTGTCGCGAGGTTTCCCCCAGGCTTCGTTTGGTATCTGCGTACGGCGGCCCATGTGATTGTTCAACAAGCCGATGCTATCGACG